>JAGTRG010000028.1 GCA_018396435.1 Candidatus Bathyarchaeota archaeon | reverse complement strand
AGCGGTGGGGAGAAGCGTAAATTTAGGGCTGGCAGCGTTATTTTCATACCTCCAAACGAGAAGCATCAGTTCAAAAATACTGGTGGGAAAACCGTCAAGTTTCTATGCTTAATACCCAACCTCTAAAAGCGTAGAGAAATCACTTCTTTGAGACATTACTTTAAAAATAGATTTAAGCATCCTGTGAAAGATTAAATTTGAAGATGCGCATACCTTATAATGCGTAATTCAATATGTTAAGAGGAGAATCGTATGGGTGAACTCCGCAAGACAAAAATCGATCTGCTGGAGATTCTTTGGAGGGCTGGTAAGCCAATCAATGTAAGGGACATAGCTAAAAAAGCCAATTTAAAAATGCGAAGCGTCAACATGCACTTAATAAACATGCGGAGAAGTGGGCATGTATCCTCAGTGGGAAGCGGGCTATACATAATAACTGATCTGGGAAAGAAAGCATTAGGATTCCCTGAGATAGACGTGGAAAAAGCCAGAAAAATCTTAAGTCCCGTGCCGCAGGAAAAAGCATTCAAGTTCTACAAGGGAATAAATGAGCCCCTAGAAGTATCCTCCAGCAGCCTAAAAGACTTCTTGGAGAAAATAAAGGAAGTTGACGTGAAATCCATAGAATTTCATGCCTCAAGAGGGGACTTTGAGCTATGGATACATTTCCTAGGCGATGTTGAACTTGCAAAGAGACTTAGAATCATAAGGGAGCTAAATCTGTCAGGTGAAGAATTAAGGGACGAAATTTACAGCGCCCTAAAATCCAGATACGAATATTTGGAGAAAACATCTGCTGGTACCGCTTCAACAAATTAAGAGTAAAAAGATAAACGTAACGTTAAAGCATTAATAGACTAGCATTGCAAATAAAGTGAAATTCTAAATTATCACGGCCATTGCTTAAACCCAAGATGGAAAGAGTTTTCCAGTCGGGAAATTCAGAAATTATGGATAGTTTCGTTCTGGGAGGATTTTTGAGAGAATATTTGCTTGCTCATCCCTTATCCAGGGAAATGAGGGACATTTCTTTCCAAAAATTTAAAAGTGGCACTTGAACGATGATAAGAAACCTTGTAAAACCTTGCCGTCATCCTTCTCATCTATTGCACGCTTTAGGAAGAATGGTCTGCTAATGTAGGATACAAAGCTCACCGAGTATATGCGATTCGACTTAAAGCAATACCACGTGAAGTTTTCGCTCACCGTTGTCCTCCTCCAGAAGAAACCTGACTTTTTAACACCCCGCCTATAAATCACCTTATGTCTCATAACCTTCTGCACGCTTATCTCGGCAGCTCGGAAAGAAATGTTCTTACAGCGCTTCTTAAGATCCTTCCAGTAATCCACCTTAAACCATTCTTCCAGATTCTTACATTTGTCCCCGAAAAGCACATTCGCCATGGAGAAAAACTCTATGACGAGGCTTCTGCCTCTCTCGGTAAAGGTTGAGGGCTTCTGTTCGTCAAATATTAGGTATGTTCTGCCAACAGCCATCCGCCTATCGGAGAGCAGAAATGAGGGAGGGAGAGCGAAGTGCATATTTAATGCAGACCATGGAATGAGATCCTCCTTCCCATGGCATCTGAAGGATTCAAGAATCCTCCCAATTAACTCTATATCGTCCTTCTCTGGCAATACTGAGGTGAAATGAACAAGTATAATCCTTTTACTCTCATTGCAATTCCATATATAGATTGGCTCCCTAACCCCAGACTTAACAATCATGGAGTAAGCGCTATGCGAAGAAACAAATCTGCCCTCCGTAATCTCAGCTTTCAAGTCGATCTTCTTCTTAGTTTCCTTCTCAATAGTCTTTTTAGCAGTCTTAAGAAAAGATTCAGCCACCTCAGCCAAAGGCTTAGCCTTTTTAGGATCCAGAGGGTCCCACTTAACCTCCATCAGAAAGCCTTCCATTTCCAACCTGAGGTAGCCGGAATTCAAGTTTCCGCCTTCAGCAGTTAAGCGCATGTTTTCAGGAACCTCGATGTAAAAGCCGTTCCAGGCAAATTCTCTAAATTTCAATTAGCCCATCACCATTAAACCAATATCAAAAATAGGCTGGGCTAATAAAAAGTTTAACCCTCAAAACCGGTTTAGCAAAATGCTAAAAATGAAGGAATACTCTATCTTTTCCCTTTTGAAAGGGAAAATTATTGAGAGATAAAAAACTTTTCGCATGTACAAATGACATAGCGTTAACCTATTATGATAGAAAAAATAAGGTGCATTCGCAAATGTATATAATAGAATGGATTGCAGGTGTCTCAGCCCTTGATCTTCGATTTCCCTGTGGAAATTATACGTGAAGGAATGGTTAATATTGCTGTACCTAAGCTTGAAGCCTTCAAAAGGGGGGTTTGGGATTATGCGCCCTCAAGAGCGCCTGTTTTCTATAATCCACTTATGAAAACATGCCGTGATATAGCGGTTTTAGCACTTCAAACCTTCCAGAATCTTGCCAAACGTGAACTTAAAGTTTCGGAGCCATTAGCCGGATGCGGCGTCAGAGGCATTCGCTTTGCAATTGAGGTTAAGGGCTTAGGTGCGGTTTACATCAACGACATAAATGATAAAGCCTATAGAATTGCGCAGTACAATATTAAATTAAATGGGTTAGATGACCTAGTATTCGCGTCAAACGAGGATGCCAACCTCTTTCTATCTAAGAGCGCTGCTCCAAGCAAGCGATTCGACTTTATAGACGTAGATCCCTTCGGCTCGCCAGTTCCATACGTGGATTCAGCGCTTAGAGCATTAAAAGACGGTGGAATGCTGGCCCTAACTGCGACAGATATGGCGTCACTATGCGGAGTCTACCCAAAGGTTGCCCTAAGAAAATACGGCGGGGCATCATTAAGGACGGAATATTGCCATGAAATAGCGGTAAGGCTTCTAGCCGGCTGTCTGGCAATGATGGCTGCCAAACATGAAATAGGCATAAAGATTCTCCTAAGTCACAGCACAGATCATTATATTAGATTGTACTCCTCAATAAGCCACGGCGCCAGAAAAGCGGATGAATCATTGGAGAAGATGGGCTTCATTCTTCATTGCTTTAAATGCCTTCACAGAAAGGCGCATTTAGGCATATCCTTAGTGGGTTTGGAAGCCAAATGTGATAAATGCGGGTCAAACCTAAAATCTGCAGGGCCATTATGGCTTGGAAGCATATTTGACATGGAATTCTGCAAGAAAATGGAGGAAAACCTAAATAACTTTGAGCATCTTGGCGGAGAAGCGAAAAGGATAGTGTCTCTGATCAGGGATGAGGCGGATGCACCAATATCCTATTACGTTATTGATAAGATAAGCGATAGGATTGGTTTGCCGACGCCGCCTCTAAAACATGTCATTGAGAATATTAGAGGCATGGGGTTTAAAGCTATCAGAACACATTTTAATAGTAGGGGTGTGAAAACTGATGCACAGTCATCAATCGTAATTGAAGCGGTGAAGGAAGCGGCTCAAAAAATCGCCCAATGAGTCCAGTCATTCAACCCCAATAACTTCTAGGCTTATATCTGTTGATTTAACTGAATGCGTTATCTCACCAACTGAAATTATGTCCGGGCCCAAACGAGCGTAATCTAGAATATTCTCTTCATTTATTCTGCCGGATACCTCAATAAGAACCTTTTCCCGAAGGTTAAGCCTCCTCAAGGCATTTATTATATCGCTGATCTCATCAACGCCCACATTGTCCAGCATGATTATGTCGGCGCCCGACTTAGCCGCTTCAATAGCCTCATCTAATGTTTTAACCTCAACCTCGATCTTTTTAGAAAAACTTGCTGATGAATGAGCCCTTCTTAAAGCTTCCCCTACTCCTCCGATGATAGCCACATGATTATCCTTTATTAATATTTGGTCATCGAGCCTAAAGCGATGTGGATCGCCGCCACCTATTATAACAGCTTTCTTATCAAAATAGCGAAGCCCGGGGGCTGTCTTTCTAGTTGCAGCAACATGCGAATTTAACCCAGCATCCTCAATCTTCTTGAGAAGTATTCTTGTGGCTGTTGCTATACCGCACATGCGTGAGAGCAAGTTTAGGGCAGTTCTCTCAGCCATGAGGATGGCCCGCCCATCACCCTCAACCTCAGCAATAACGGTGTTTGGCGAAACCTCATCTCCATCATTAACCAGACATGTAAATCTTACGCCGACAACATCATTAAATAAAACTTTCATCTCTGAAAGTCCGGCTATAACTGCGCTCTCCTTAACCACTATCTGAGCACGTATATTGACGCCCTGTGGAACTATAAGGTTGGTAGTTACGTCGCCTAATCCCACATCCTCCTCAAGGAAGTCCTTTAACTTATCTCTTAATATGGCCTTAAGCATCTCCAATGTTCTTTCACGCTCCTTAATCGTAATCCAATTAGTATTAAAATACCTTTAAAGGTTGAATATAGGGTTAACCCAAGCATGTTTACCTTCACTGTCAATCAACTCAACCCTAAAATATGGATAATTAAGATTCATCCTAACTTCAATCCTCACAATACCCAGCTCGTTTCTCTCCACCATAAACTTTTCTCCTCTCACTGTTTCCAAATAAACCTTCTGTTTTAATCCTTCATTGATGCATTCCAGGCTAGATAAAATGCCCTCGCATAATCTTTTCCTGCCGGGATCTGTCCAATCATTAATCAGCCCCATCACTGTCTCAATTGATATAGATCGCCCTCTACCATTAGCTGCTATAAGATCTAGTCTGCTAATCGGCGTGGATTCAACCTCAAGAACGTTAGGTGCATAAGCAAACTTAACTATTTTTGGCGCCATACTCGCATAGAACCTTCCATCCCTTATTGACCTTAAGACCTCATCTGGATTTGCATCTTTAACGTTAATCCACACCCATCCGCCGTCAGCATCAAGCGGATGCTTAACATATCTGTGGGAGTCGTCTACGGCAAGGCCCCAGACCCTCTTAATTTGCGATAAGACGCTGTCCCAATGAATCGCGCTGTAACCCTTGGCCACCTCAACATCACATCCTGTATTATATACTTCTATACCAACGTAGCCCTCAAGCCGAACCAGATCATCATGAACCAGATTTGACCAGTATGGGTGAGCTATAAATGCTAATCCACCCTCATCATTCACTCGATCTATAAAGAGCTGAGCTTCATCAATTCTCAGCATCGTTGGATCCTCAATCCCCAAAGCTACAATGTGATATTGCTCGCCGAGTATACATTTCCCCTTAGAGACTTCAACGCCGCATTGGTATACTCCATTGAAACTCTTAACCCTAGATATTTTCTCATGATCCGTTATGGATAGGAAGCCATATCCTCTGTCCTCATAGAAGCGGGCAACATCCTCAGGATCAAGAAGGCCGTCAGAGACTTTGCTGTGGCAGTGTAGGGAACCCTTAAGCCATAAACCCTCATTCATAGCGAACTCCAATTAATAAACGCTCCTTAAACTCTAAAAAGGAGGATATTAGAATAAAAAATTTGAGGGTTAAGCATAATGTTTATAACTTATTTCTCTTATTCTCATGAGAGACCAGAATAATGGTGAAAGCGAAGGGAGTTAGAGAATAGTGGGCCATAGGAAAATCCATGCTCCGAGGAGAGGTTCACTGGCATATTCCCCTAGGGCCAGGGCTTCCCGCCCAACGGGTAGGGTACGCTATTGGCCCAAGATTAAGAAGGCCCCTATGCTTCTCGGTTTTGCCGGTTATAAAGCCGGAATGTCATATGCCATGGTTATTGATGATGAGCCGGGATCACCAAACTTTGGCAAGGAAGTCGTTCGACCAATAACGGTGATTGATGCTCCGCCAATGTATATAGCTGCGATCCGCGCTTATGTAAGAAATGGGAACGGGCTTAAAGCATTAACAGAGGCTTGGGCCAGCCCCATACCCAAGGACTTCGAGAGATTAATGCCAATTCCAAAAGAGGTTAAAGTTGAGGAAGATCTAAAGAAAATAGAGGATTCGCTGAGTGAGATTGTTGAATTTAGAGTTTTAGCCGCAACCCAGCCGAGATTGTCCAGCGTCCCAAAGAAGAAACCTGACTTAATGGAAATTAAGATCGATGGGGGTACAATAGAAGAGCAGCTTGAGTACTTAAAGAAGATTCTTGGCAAAAACATATCTGCGGAGGAAGTGTTTAAGGAAGGGCAGTATGTAGACGTAATAGCCGTAACGAAGGGAAAGGGCTTCCAAGGTCCAGTGAAGAGGTGGGGCGTAAAGATTCTTCCACATAAAAGCCGTAAAACCAAACGTGGAGTTGGAACTTTAGGGGCTTGGGGGATAAAAAGGATAATATATACTGTTCCAAGAGCGGGACAAGTGGGTTACCACCAGAGGACAGAATATAACAAGCGTATAATAAGGATCGGTAAAGATGGTGGGGAAGTTACGCCTAAAGGCGGCTTTCTACGTTACGGTTTAGTCAAAGGGCACTATATACTTCTAAGCGGAAGCATCCCTGGACCGGCTAAGAGGCTCATAAAATTAAGGCATCCAGTCCGCCAACCGAAAAGGGTTAGTGAAACTCCGCCTCAAACCATTTTTATATCCACTGAGCCCCAGCAGGGAGTTTAGCGTGGAGGATAAGTAGATGGCTAAGACATATGCAAAGGTCTTTAATCTTGAAGGAAAAGAGGTTGGAAGAATCCGTTTGCCAGAAGTATTTAGAACTCCCCTTAGACCGGACGTCATAAAACGTGCTGTTGTAACAATTCAGTCCCACCGGCTGCAACCAAAAGGCAGAAACCCATATGCCGGAAAAAGGACAACGGCTGAATCTTGGGGTGTTGGACGTGGGCTCTCTAGGGTTCCGCGATTAAGCGTTAGCAGTAGAGCCGCTTTCGCACCTGGAACTGTTGGTGGGCGTCTAGCACACCCGCCTGTTGTTGAAAAGAGAATTTATAAGAAGATTCCGAAGAAAGAGAAGCGCCTGGCATTATTCTCGGCTATAGCCGCGACTGCGTCTAAAGATTTGGTTGAAGCTAGGGGGCATATGGTGGGAAACGTTCCTGATCTTCCGCTTGTTGTAACTGATGAGTTGGAGAGCATAAAGACCGTGAAGGATCTGAAAAGTGTTTTAATAAATCTCGGCATCTGGCCGGATATAGAGAGGGTTACGGAAAGCATAAAGGTTCGCAGCGGAAAGGGTAAGATGCGTGGTAGAAGGATAAAAAGGGCTGTTGGACCATTAATAGTTGTCTCAAAGAACAACTGCATATTTAAGGCTGCTAGGAACCTCCCAGGTGTGGACATTGTGAGTGTTAGAGACTTGAATCCGGAGCTCTTAGCCCCTGGGACGCATCCGGGGCGATTAACCCTATGGACAAACTCGAGCATTGAAGAGATAAAAAAGATTATTTTAGGCGGAGGTGACTAATTCTGGATCCACATGAAATAATTCGCCATCCCATAATGACTGAAGTTACAAGTCGAATGATTGAGAGGGAGAATAAAATAGCCTTCATAGTGAGCCTTAGTGCGACTAAGAAAGATATAAAAAGGGCTGTTGAGGAACTTTATCAAGTTAAAGTTGAGGATGTGAATGTGCTAGTAACCAGGGATGGCACTAAAAAAGCATTCGTGAAACTTAAGCCGGACTATAACGCAACGGATCTCGCGGTTAGGCTGGGCATACTGTAAAACTTAATGTGCATATGGGGATATAGGGAGGAAAAAAGGAATGGGAAAAAGAATCCTTGTTCAAAGAAGGGGAAGGGGCACATCAGTATTTGAGGCTTCAACACATAAGCGCGTAGCCCCAGCGAGATATCCGAATCTATCGAAGGAAATTTTTAACAGCATTCTTAAGGGTCAAGTTTTAGATCTCATACATGATCCAGGTAGGGGCACGCCGCTGGCTTACATAGAGCTTGAGAATGGAGAAAGATATTACACTGTGGCTACTGAAGGAATGCATGAAGGTCAAATAATAGAGCTGGGTGGAAAATCTTCCATAAATATCGGTAATGTTCTTCCAGCTGGACTGATTCCGGAGGGAACCACAATATGCAATATTGAACTTAACCCAGGCGACGGCGGCAAGATTGCGCGGGCTTCTGGCGCATATGCAACGGTTGTATCGCATACTCCTGAAGGTACAATAGTCTCCCTCCCTTCAGGCAAAACACGTTATGTGAATAATCTATGCCTAGCCACCATCGGAGTTGTAGCCGCGGCAGGGCGCGTAGAGAAGCCTTTTGTAAAGGCCGGCGCGAAATTTCACTTGATGGAATCTAAGGGGCATAAGTATCCGAGAGTACGCGGCAGGGCGATGATAGCGGCGCTGCACCCATTCGGTAGCGGTAGAAGAGGCGCAAGAAAAGTTACAACGGTCTCGCGAGATGCTCCCCCAGGAAGGAAGGTTGGATTAATATCTGCTAAGAGAGCTGGTAGAAAAAAGAAGAAGTAGCCGGATGAAAAGTTAGATACGCTTCCGCTTCATATCGTCGTGTGATGCTTAACAACTGTCAAAAGATTTTAATATTTTATCCGTTATGAAGGATTTTTTGTGATTTGAAATGGTTAGGATGAGGTTTGCTATAATTGTACCCTTCGGAGATATTTATGATCATAAAAATCTGATCTTGATGAAGCAGCTCGGTTGCACCGATGTTATTGGACATGGGCCTTCTATACCTCGGGGCTCAGAGGTTTGGGAGTACGGCGACATATTGCAGATAAAAATGCAGGTTGAGAGGCATGGGCTGAGGCTTGAGGTTTTTGAAGATGCGCCTCCAATAGAGAAAATAGTCTATAATTTGCAAGGTAAAGAGCAGCAGCTTGAGGACTTCTGTAAATCCCTGGAGAATCTTGGGAAAGCCGGCATAAAGGTTATAAAACCACAGCATATGCCGCCAGTTCCAAACATGATTTGGAGAACTGATCCGGATAAACCGACCAGGGGCGGGGCAACATCAACAGCATTCGATTACGATCTTGTGAAGGATGTTCCGCCGACAGTTAAGTTCGGCGCATATAAGGAGGAAGATATATGGAGAAACTTAGAATATTTTCTGAAGAACGCTATTCCAACAGCTGAGGAAGCAGGGGTTGTCATAACTTTTCACCCGGACGATCCGCCAATATCGCCGATACAGGGTTTCCCAAGAATTTTAAGAAGCATCGAAGCCTTCGATAAACTGCTTGGGCTCGTCCCAAGTAATAACCTAGGCGTATGCTTCTGTCAAGGATGCTTTGCAGAGATGGGTGTTGATGTGCCAGCCGCCATCCGACACTTTGGTAGGAAAGGAAGAATCTTCTTCGCCCATTTCAGAAATGTAAAGGGATCCGTTTATGAGCCCGGAGGCTTCCAGGAGATTTTCCATGATGATCCAACTGGAAGAGTTGACATGTTTGAGGCTATGAAAGCTTACTATGAAGTCGGGTTCGAGGGACCTATGCGGCCTGACCATGCCCCTAAAACAATAGCCGACGATATCTACGGTGGACACCCAGGTTACCATATGATAGGGAAGGTTCTTGCATTGGGATACATGAAGGGACTTGCGGAGAGCATTGAAAAAACCTTCTTTAAGGAAGATAAGGTGTAAAAACCTAGTTTTGCAAATCAGCCCATCATGAACCCTTTTCAAGAAAACTCTTTAGAAGATCCGGCCTAGGTGGATAAGAATCTCTGAGCGGTATTCCGGAGGCAATCATACTTCTAATGGCCTCCTCCTTTTTCTCAACCTCATCAGCCTTTAGTGCTAGTTCCTCAGCTTTCTCCCTAGGCACGATTATAACGCCATCTGAGTCGCCCATTACTATATCTCCGGGCTTCACATATACGCCGGCGCATGTGACTGGTACGTTGGCAGCGTATGGAACAATTTCGCCACCTATGTGCTCAGGTGTTGTAGATTTGGCGAAAACAGGGAAATCTAACCTCATTATATATGGGCTGTCCCTAATTCCTCCATCTGTGATTATTCCAGAGGCGCCCTTACATTTGAAGCCAAAGGTTATGCAGTCGCCGAAAACACCTAGATCGCTCCTGTCAAGTGAGGCTGCCACTATAACCTCCCCTCCCTTCACAAGGTCATAGGCGTCGTAAACAGCGTTGCCATTAAAATTTTCCCTTAAAGCCTCGTTAAAACTAACATATTTTATTGTAATTGCTGGACCCACAACCTTCATGTCGGGCTTTAGAGGTTTAACCCTGGGAAGCATATATTTAGCCCTAGACTCGCCTAGAAGACTATACACGGTTGCCACGGAAGACCTCTTTAAAATGCTCAGGATTTCACTTATGCTGCTTTCTCCATTCAAATCAAAAACCTCCATTACTGATTTTACATTAGCTATTTAACAGCGAACTCTGCTTTTATAAATTTCCTTGGATACAAATTCATCAACATTAATCCACTAACTTGCAGTTAACATATATATTTATTTAAGCCAAACATCATTGATGAGTTTATGAGAGAAAGAGAACCGTCAAGAAAACCAATTTCTCTGGAAGAAATAAGTCGAAAACTCGACCTAGTTATGAGTAAATTAAATCTTTTAGAGCAGATTGTTTTAGAAGACCCGAAATATGCGGACTCAATAGGGTCGATAAGATTGATCAGGATGTTTTTAAGCTTGTATGACGAGCCGTTGAAGGTTCTGTCTCGCTTAAAAATAGCTGAATCGTACACCAAGCGGGATTTCATTGCAAAGGATGAGATTTCAAGATGCATAATCCAAGCGTTAGCTGTTAAGGGTAAACTCAGCATTTCAGCAATAACCCGTGAGGTTCGAGCCATGAGGGGGAAAGCCTCACGGAGAATAATAAGAGAGCGTTTAAAGACCCTGGAACAACATAATATTGTCAAGAAACTTGAAGGATATAGAAACTTATACTTCCTCGTAGAACCGGGAGAATGATATTTAAAGTGGTTATGACGCTTAAAATCACATTCATAAAGAAGATTGGAGAAGCGCCCATAAAATTCAACACAATATTTTTTAATGGGTTTTAACCATTTTTAAGGTCAAGCTGATCCAGCATGGGGAAAACCATATCTGAAAAAATATTTAGTTTAGCCTCTGCGAGAGATGCTTACGCAGGAGATATCGTTATTGCTAATGTGGATGCTGCAATGGTTCACGATGGAACAGCCCTCCTAGCAATTGAGGCTTTTAAGGAAATGGGTGGACAGGGAGTATGGGATCCCTCAAGAGTTGTTTTAGTCATAGACCATGTTGCGCCAAGCGCCAATGAAAACTTCTCCAAAGTACATAGGGTAATGCGTGAATTCGCCCACAAGTATGATGCTAACCTCTACGACGCTGGTTCAGGCATATGCCATCAGATAATGGTTGAATCTAGGCATGTTTATCCCGGAGCATTAATTGTTGGCGCAGATTCGCATACATGCACCTATGGGGCTCTAGGCGCGTTCGCAACAGGCATAGGTTCAACTGAGATGGCGGCGGTGCTAATCTCAGGCAAGTTGTGGTTTAAGGTCCCGGAATCCATCAAGATGGAGATAGATGGCATACCGCCGCCCATGGTTATGCCGAAAGATATAATATTGAAGATTGTTGGGATGCTAGGAGCTGATGGGGCGACATATGAGGCTATAGAGTTCTGCGGTTCAGCGGTAAAAGCAATGAGCGTTGATGGACGCTTGACGCTCTGCAATATGGCTGTTGAGATGGGGGCAAAAACGGGCATAATGGAGCCGGATGAAAAAATAACTACTTATCTACATGGCTTAGAAATTAAGGACCTTAGAATGCTGAGAAGCGATGAAGATGCTGAGTTCTCTAGAAAAATAAGTATGGATGCTTCAAAGATTGAGCCGCAAATATCATGCCCTCACACCGTTGACAATGTTAAACCAGTTAAAGAAGTCGAAGGCCTGGAGATCAATCAAGTTTTTATCGGATCATGCACAAATGGGCGTTTAGAAGATTTAAGGATGGTGGCTGAAATATTTAGGGGAAGAACAGTTAAGAAAGGGGTTAGAGTAATAGTTGCCCCGGCTTCAAGGAGCGTTTACCTACAAGCCTTAAAAGAGGGGTTGATTGAAATTTTTATCAAGTCCGGTTGCATAGTATGTAATCCTGGATGCGGCCCATGCGCAGGCGCCCATCAAGGCATACTCGCCCCTGGGGAGATTTGTCTCTCAACATCCAACAGGAACTTTAAGGGCAGAATGGGTAGCTCTGAGGCTGAAATATATCTGGCTTCACCTGCAACTGCAGCCGCATCAGCCTTGGAGGGTAAAATAACTGATCCTAGAAGATTAATTAGGTAGGTGAAGTGGACAAGTATGATTATTAGAGGCAGGGTTTGGAAGTTCAGTGACGATGTAAATACTGATCTGATTATTGCTGGAAAATATAAGTTAAGCATAACTAATATCGGTGAGCTCTCGAAGCATGCTATGGAGGCGCTTATCCCAAACTTTGCTGAAAAAGTTAAGAGCGGAGACTTAATTGTAGCTGGCAAGAACTTCGGTTGTGGTTCAAGCAGGGAACAGGCTCCGCTTGTTCTCAAGCATATAGGGATAGGCGCCATAATAGCTAAGTCCTTCGCAAGAATATTCTATAGGAATACAATAAACATCGGATTGCCCGCGGTTGAATGTAAAGATACGAATAAAATATCGGATGGAGACATGCTGGAAGTTGATCTCTCAGAGGGCCGCATAAAAAATATTGTGAAAAATGAGATCTACGAAATTAAACCAATACCCCCAGCCCTACTTGAAATTCTGGTTAACGGCGGCCTAGTTGGCTACGTGAAAAAATACGGCAGATTACCATGGTGAACACTCACCACTTATAGTGCTCAGCTGCTTCAGTATTCCACGGTTGCGCCAGCAATTCGTCAATTAAAGCCTTAGCATTTTCAAATTCTTTCGTTCTATGATCCTCCATAAGCATCAGCAGCAGGCTCTTCCTATCGCCTTCTAAAAAGGCTTGCAGAATCTGCTCCATTCTAAGCATTCTAGGTATCATCACGTGTAGCATTAGGCGTTTAGGTAAACTGCCAATGTGAATTGCTTGAACCCCGCGTTTACTTACAATCGCCGGAACCTCGACAACAACATCGTTCGGTATCCCTGAGATGGCGCCTTTATTGGGTATGTTCAATTGCAGCTTCGTCTCCTTATCGTTTGCTATAGCATCAATTATTGGTATATGCTGCTCCCCGCTCATGACTGGCGGTAGAAGTCTTGACGCTAGGACAGATTCGTCCTTTGCAAGTTCAAACATACGCTTAAGGTTTTCCCTAAGCGAATTTAAGTATGCTGACCATCCAATCTCCGAATCGAAGCCTCCCATTGGACCAAACCATTTGCGCTTAACATTTAGGCTTGTGTGATACCACCATGGAGAGACGCTTCTTACGGTGTCTCCGATTGGGAATAATCCGTAAAGCCTATACATATCCACGGCTCCTGGTGACAGCTGCTCAGTTAACGCTGGTGCACCTTTAAGGTAGGCACTGCTCCTCCAGTATTCCGGCGCTTTCTTTTCAATCCATTCATCAATAAGCGGATAGAGATTCATTCCCCTATGGAAGAAGTGGGTTAACCATATACAGTGGTTGAAACCTGCCATCTGAGCGTTAACCTCATCTGGGTTTAGCCCAAGAGCTATTGCTAGAATTTTGTATCCGAAGTGCCCATGGCAAACTCCGATAACCTTCACCTTAGTCTCTCTAGCAATTAAGGTTGTTCCCTCAAAGACCGGGTTGGCTGTCTCAATAAGCCACGCGTCCGGGCATAGATCTTCCATGTCTCTCGCTAAATCCAGAAAGAACTTTAGCTGGTGATACGCTGCAAAACCACCATAGTAGTCGCTCACCCTATCGCCTACACCCCTATAGTAGCCATACCGCTCAGCTATTTCCCGCTCGGCTTCCATAGGATCATATCCGCCAACCTTAACTGTTGATATCACAAAGTCTGCCTCTTCTAAGGCTTCCTCCCTATTCATGGTTGCCTTAATTTTCAGATCAGCCTTGGCTTCATCACGGTATCTGTTGGCAAGATTATATACAATGCTTAATCGCTCCCTATCTATGTCCATAAGCACAACAGTGCTGCCCCAGAGACTTTTCGTTAAGCAAAGATCCCTTATGAAGCTGCCTGAAAAAACAACACTTCCAGCACCGATGATGGAGATTTGAACCAAACCTATGCCTTCCTAACTTAGGTTTACATTCCTGATCTACTTTTCCGGAGCGTATACTTCTTCATCAAGTCTTGGGAGTCTATATTCCACCGGAGGCAAAGGCGGCCCGCCCCTCTTGGGTTCCGAGATATAATAATAGGCTGTACTTGACATGTCTAGACTGAAGCTATTGGCATGACCATGTTCAATTGTCACTTTTATACTCTTATAAAATCTTATAGGATCTTCAATATAATAGCGGTAAACAGCCTGCTTACCCCTCCAGGGCCAGCTTTTTGTTCCGCTATAAAGAATTACACCATGATATGGCGCATTATACTCTTGGGTTGGACTATAAGCGCAGTTAAACCAGTCTTCTGTTCCAGTTCCATGTATTGATGGAGGCCATCTTTCACCATCAATAAATATCATGTCATCACCTTCACCGTACCAATCATAGGGGTTTCTGCGGAAGCAATCTATGTCCAGGTGCGCACCGCAATAGATCCCGTTTCCCTCAGCCTCTAGAATCACATAGTTCTCCTTGCCATCCGTATTGTATGCCCTCGGATCCCTCATCATCGATTGGGAACTGAATTTCTCCCGATATGCCCAGCCATCAGTGTCTGCTTCACGCCGCCACTGCACGTGGAAATAGGCTAAATCCTCAACAGCCTTAAAAGACCCGTAAAGCTCATAGTCGATGTAGAAGTAATGCCAATACTCTTTCTCACCCTGATTTTCAACCTCTATAACGGCTCTGTTCTTAAACGGCATTGGCCACCATGAATTGAAGCCCTTGCCATCTTGCGGGCTCATCTGAAGCGGAAGGGAAACGAAATTTTTCCGCATCCCATGTCCCATGCCGAAGAAGTCGCCTATAGGGCACTCGACACTAGGTTCCGAAGAATCATCCCAATAGAATCTTAAAACTATTTTGCGTAGGTAATCCTCCTGAGGCAGCCCAAGGGTCATCCATATGTGTTTTATGCATGCTGGTCCCTTAATTTCCGCTATTATTCTTTTCTCGCCGCTCCTGATTAGCCAAGCATCAAGATTCCCGCCAGTCTTATCGTAGCTTGAAATTCTGCGGCTTACATAATCCCTTAAACGCGGTAGTGAGGCCAAACTTGAATAGCCAATCAATCTTACACCTCCATATAAACATAATTAGGGAGAAGATCAATTAAATCTTAAGTTGTATATGCAAGTTCAGTAAGCCTTAGCAAAAATTTAAAAGTCTTAAAAACTCAAGGGAAAATAGGCTTAAAAAGAGTGAGCTGATCATCATGCCCTACTGCCCGAAATGCGGAGCTGAGGTTTCTGAATCATTTAACTTCTGCTGGAGATGCGGAGCTTCGATTAGGAATTTTATATCCAGCACGCCGGAGGACAATGTAAGATCTACGGTAATTGCACGTATAGAAGGGATAAGGAATAGAGATATCAACGCAATTAAAAGGGCAATAAATGAGGAGAATTATACGAAGTTTGATGATTGGCCGCCCTTTAAGAGGCAAGGGCTTGATGCCTTAAAGAGGGAGGCTGAGGCTTTACGGGTTCTTAAGGAGTACAACTATGAAGTTAGCGAGTGGAAAATTGACATCTTTGATGATGCCGCTGTTGCATCATTTGTTATAAATTATAATGGGCAAATAAGGAATAGAAAATTCTACATAAGATCGCGTGTATCAGTCTTTCTGATTAAGAAGGATGATGAATGGAAGATTGTGCATGAACATTGGTCTCGCTTCCTAGAAAATTTCTGAACCTATAACCCAAAAAAGGCTAATCTCCTAGATATATACCTCATTTTTTCCGCCGTGAACCACAGGTATAAGCACCACCTCATCCCCATCCTTAATCTCTGTTTCTAAGCCGTTTAATGCACCTATCTCTACGCCATTGACAAGTATTACTGTGTTCGGGCGCGGATCCATAAGTTCAAGGTCAAGCAGCACATGCTTTAACGATGGGGATTCTTCCGCTATTTTATATATTAAGTCTTTAAGCCTCAAGCCCTCGCTTAGCTCGATTAAAACCTCGTTTTTTCCGTATGCCCTCTTAAGTAACCCGAGGAGCCTAATCCTGATGTTCATTCCAAACCCCACCCTCAACCTTTACATAAGGGACGCTAAGAGATAATAAAATATTACGGATACCTAAAAGCACCCATCGCTGAAGTTTTCTCTAACCTATTGGCAACCTTTTTGGAGTTAAGAATGCATTATTAACTTTAAAAATGAATCTTCCTTAAGAATCTTTGTAAGCAGATCGCGAGTGTTTAACTTGAATAAGTGGCTTTTACATCTGCAATCGGAAGAGCCGAATCCCTTTATTGGTTGATTCGCTTCTCCTATTTTATTAGCTA
>JAGTRG010000027.1 GCA_018396435.1 Candidatus Bathyarchaeota archaeon | reverse complement strand
GCTATAGACGATCCTCCAGAAATTTTTCCGCAAAATCACAACAGTTGAAGTTTTTTTCTTAGGAACATCAACTGTAGTGAAGGGGTGAATTTTCCCGAAAAAAGGGCAAAAGTGAAACGTCCCGAATTAGAAGCATGTATAAAGGTGCTTTTTAAAATCGCGAAACAAAGCAACCTCAGCCCAATTCTCAAACTCAATCCTCGAAAAAAGAGCCAAATTGACCCCTGTTCTAGAATAAGCCTTCAAGTAAACATCTCTGATAGCTCTGCTTCCAGGCTCCTCAATATACCTCTTCACTATGCCGCTCTAATCAGGATACGCTATCAGCCCTCTCATCCCTTAAGTTCCTCACAAAAACACTCACAAGACCAACCTTGGGCTTTACAGGCTCAAAATCTATTTCGTAACTTTCGGCTCCACTCATCTCTTTAAGAACTTCATCAAGCAGATCCTCAAACAACTCTTCCCTGATAAGCTCCTCGAGACCCTGACTGACCTCAAGGCCTCTCCTAGTCACGCTTAACTTATACTTTTCCCATAACTCCTTATCTGCATATATGCTTGTCTTCACTTTGGTCACATGCATCGCCTATAGAGGAGATGGGTTCGGAGATAATAGATATAGAAAGCTAGAAATCTAGCTTTGTGAGGAAACTGGAAGAAAGATGAAAAGAGATTAAGCCCATTCTGGTAGGCGGATTGGTGCGGGGAGCGGGATTTGAACCCGCGAACCCCTACGGGACAGGCTCCTGAAGCTTACGCGTTTATCACAGTGTTTTTCTCTGCGCCTTTGACCTGGCTTGGCTATCCCCGCTCTCCATCTTCTTTAGATTTTATGGAGGATGTTGGTTTTTTACTTTATGGTTCCAGCTATAAATGCTACTAGGCTGAGCATCATCCATATTAACGTTATTTTCTTAATTCTTTTAGCATTTTCTCTTGTATGCTCCCTTATTAGGCTTAGTGATGACCATGTAAACCCTATATCCGCAAGAATCAGCGGCGGCAGAAACCAAATGTGCATCAATCCCAGAATTGCTGGTATAGGGCTTAGAAGCACGGCTAGAATAAAGAATGCTGATGAGGCGTAGGCGGCTGCCCTAGCGCCATGAGATATGGCCAGAGTTCTGACTCCCCTAATTTTATCCCCCTCCACATCGGCTATCCCCTTCGTTATCTCACGTCCAGTATTGGCGAGAAAAGCTAAAGCAGCGAAAAATACTATATTCAGATCGACCAAACTCTTCAGGACTAAACCGCCATAAATGAAAGGAACCGAGATGCACGTGCTAACAAGGAAGTTCCCCGGCAGCCCGGTGCGTTTCCCAACGGTAGAGTAGGTCGCCGATATTATCCACGAGGCTATGGCTGTTAGAAGACACGGGATGTGTGTGAAAGCCGCTGAAGCAAGTCCGGTAAATGTTAAAGCAGATGCGAAAAACAGGCTTTCCATGGGTTTTATAAGACCGCTTGGAATGGGCCTATTTGGCTCATTGATGGCATCTATATCCCTGTCATAATAATCATTTATTGCCATTGAAGCGCCAGTTAATGTGAAAGCCGTAATGAAGCCGAGCATAAGCCCGCTGAGGGAGTCATTAACCACTGCGAGATCCCGAGCCGATATGATGGCGCCAACTATTACAGCTAAGCCCATCATTGAACAATTTATCGGCCGCATGAGCCTAATTAAGCCCGCTACCTTTCTCATTTCCCAACAAACAAAAATGAACCATGTAGTTTATAAATTAGATGGGGGAATAGGCTTAATGGCGGTATAGTAATGAACATTACCCTATCGGCAAGCCCCTTCACAGAATTCAGAAGACAATGCGAAAAGTTGCTGAAAAAGACATTGGAGAAAACCTTGCCGGATCTAGCAGCGTATAAAATAACCCTCGAGATACCGCCAAACCCGCAATTCGGTGAGCTGACATCACGCATATGCTTTGAAATTTCAAAGCATCTCTCTGAAACCCCGATAAAGCTAGCCAAGCAGATTGAAACTGAAGCAAATTTGGGAAAAACGGAGTTTCTAATGATTGAATCAGTGGAGGCTGCCGGACAGGGATATGTGAATTTCCACGCAAACTTCACCGAGCTCTCATCTTTAACTGTGAAGTCGGCAAAAACATTAGACGGCGAATATGGGCATGTTAAAACTGAAAGCCCGGAGAAAATAATAGTTGAGCATACAAGTGTTAACCCGGTTCACCCAATCCACGTTGGATCCGCAAGAAACTCCATACTCGGCGATTCGCTGGCACGTATACTGAGCGCTAGGGGGCATAAAGTCTTTAGGCATTATTACATCGACGATGTCGGCCGCCAATCATCCATAGTTGCGTATGGATATAAATTGCTCGGCAGGCCTAAGCCTTCGGCTAAGCCGGATCATTTCATCGGCGCCATATATGCGATTACAAACTGCCTGCTGGAAATCAGAAGGCTTAAGGCGCTGCTTAATGGGCAAACCGGCAGCCTAAACTATAATGATGTGCAGAAGGCTAGAATGGATCTTGACGATTGGGTTGCAGTTGCTGTTGATCTCCAGCAGAGGTTTCCCAACATATTTAATAGCTTGCTAGACGCGATGGAGAAAATTGAGGATCCTGAATCCGAAATCAACGCCCTTATGAGAAAATATGAGATGGGCGATGAGGAGGCTGTAGAGCTTATCCGCGAGGTATCATCAATCTGCCTTGAGGGATTTAAGCAGACCCTTAAAAGGGCTAATATATTCTTTGACTCATGGGATTGGGAAAGCAGCTTCATTTGGAACAATGAGGTTGTGAAGTGCCTAAACTCGCTTAAAAGAACCCCCTACGTATTTCATAGAGGCGACGTGCTAGAGTTCGACGCTGAAGGTGTGGCAAGGGATCTTAAGCTAAAAAGCACATTTGGGCTTAAAGAAACATATGAGGTTCCGTCACTGACTCTGGGCAGATCGGATGGCACAACGCTATATACGACTAGAGATATAGCCTACAGCATCTGGAAATTCAGAAGGGCTGAGAAGGTTATAAATGTCATTGGTATGGAGCAGAAGCTAGCGCAACTACAGCTGAAACTAGCTCTATGCGCTCTAGGATACGCTAAGGAAGCCAAGAGGCTCATACACTTCGCCTACAACCTCGTCAATTTTCCAGGACAAAGAATATCGGGGAGAAGGGGGCGATACATAACCCTAGACGACGTGATGGATGAAGCCATTTTAAGAGCCTATGAGGAAGTTAAGAAGCGTTCAGAAGATCTGGCGGATGAATGGAAGCGGAAGATTTCTGAGCAAGTAGGCATCGGCGCTGTAAAATACGCATTGATAGAGACGGATCCTCTGAAGCCCGTTATATTCACCTGGGACAGAGTTATAAACTTCGAGAAGAACAGTGGACCCTACATTCAATACTCGTATGCGAGAGCATGCAGCATACTGAGGAAGGCATCCAGAAATGTTGAGGACGCTGACTTCTCGCTGCTTAAGGAGCCTATTGAACGTGAATTAATATTAATGGTTGCCCGCTTCCCAGAAGTATTCATTGAAGCAGCCGACAATCTGAAACCGAATATTATAGCTGACTTCGCAAATGCGCTGGCGGATAAATTCAACACGTTTTACGCTGCTTTGCCAGTAGTTAAAGCGGAAACGCAGGGATTGAGCGATGCTAGGCTTCTACTTGTTAATGCCGTTAGAATAACGTTACGCAATGCATTAGACCTAATAGGTATAGAAGCCCCGGAGAGAATGTAAAATCCTGTAGAAAAATAAAGTCCTGAATAAGCGATAATAATGCTATTTAAGCGGCACATACATGCTGCTTCTGGTTGCGCCTATTCCTGGAGTTCCATGCCTCACCGGCTTATTTGTTATTGCGAACTCGCCTAGGTAATGCCCTATCATTTCCGGCTTTATCTCAACTGGAACAAATTCTTTACCATTATGAACATGAATCGTTATGCCCACCATTTCAGGCAATATCACCATGTCTCTGGCATGAGTCTTTATCGGCTCCCCATCATTACCCAACTCTCTCACCATGCGGATCTTCTCCAGGAGCTTTCTCTGCTCATAAGATAAGCCATGCAGCAAGCTTCTTCGAGCACGTGCGCTAAGCAAGCGTATCACTTCATCCATCGACATGTTCTGCAGCTGCTCAAACGTATAGCCCCTATACCTAAACTCCCTAGGCATACCATCACCAATCTATATAAAAAAGAAAATTAATGAGTCTTTTAAACATTGCTATGTTATGGAAGCGGGCTACCAGCGCATTCTTTTTAAAGAATTTTAGGAAATAGAAGAAGGCGCTATTCTTCATCGTAGAACTCTTCAGGTCTAGGCGGCGTTGGGCTTAATCCCTTCCTCTCGCGTATCTGCCTTATTACTTCCATCTGCATTGAGTCAGGCACCGGAGCCCATCTGCTAAACTGCGTTGCCCAGAATGCTCTTCCCTGAGTTGAAGACCTTAATTCTTCGGCAAGCCCAAATGATTCCGCCACAGGCATTTCGGCTTTAACTATCATCATGTCCTCCTCACTCACTAGGTCAAGAAGTTTGCCGCGCCTCTTCTGAACCGTGGCTATTACCTGACTCACAAATTCGCTTGGAACCTTGCACTCAAAGCTAAGTATGGGCTCTAGCAGCTTAGGCTCGCAGAGTAGAAAGCAACCCCATATCGGCCGCCACGTCATGGGCATTATCTGAGCTGGACCTCTGTGAACCGGATCCTCATGGATCAATATATCCTCAAGGTTAACTTTAAGCCCATAAGCTGGCTCCTTCGCTAAAACGCATGAGTTAACAGCATCCCTGAAGCCGGACTTTACATGATCAATGATTTCTTCAACGAATTGCCTACCCTTGATTTTGTTCACAAGTATGTTTGTTCCCTCAATGGCTATAACGTTGCGGGCGTCATCCGCAGCCCAACCGAACTCATGCATAAGTATCCTCTGCCTTTCATCGCGCTTCTGCATCTCTGAAATCTTCCCCGATCTTATGGCCTCCACAACCTCCTCCGGAAGCCTCTCAATCGTCACCCACAACCTATTATGTTTATTAGGGCTCTTACCCATAACTGAGGAGCCTCTATAGTTTCGGGTGATAGTCTCACGGTAAATTACAATCGGCTTACTCATGTTAACCTTCAGTCCGGCTTCCTGCATCCTATACGCTGTAACCTCAAGGTGGAGTTCACCCATACCGCTTAGGAGATACTCGCCGGTTTCCTTATTTATTATAAAGTGCAAGTTTGGGTCCTCAAGGGTTAATTTATGCACAACCTTATCAAAAAGCGGCAGATCCTTAACATCTGCCGGCTCAACCGCTACTGTTACAACGGGATCAGAAACGTACTTCAAGCCCTCAAAAGGTGGAGCTTCAGCGCCATCATCCGTAAGAGTCTCGCCAACTTGCAGAGGCGGCAGCCCAGAGAGGGCCGCTATGTTGCCAGCAGGTATCTTATCTACAACAACCCTGTCGGCAGCCATGCTCATATAAACCTGCTGAATTGCCCCCTTCCGCCGGCTCGTTACAAGCTGAACAACTTTCCCCCTCTCAACTGTTCCGCTGAAAACTCTTCCTATTGCGACGACGCCGCTATGCGGATCAACCTCAATCGATGTTACGCACATTAGAAGTGGACCATTAGGATCCACTTTAGCCATACCTATGCCAACAGGGCTCTTCGGGTCTCCTGGCCAAATCTGCGTTTGCCTATAAGCCTGAGCCTCTATAGGGCTTGGCAAATGCTCACAGAACATGTTTAGAATTGGCTCATACAAAGGAACCTTCTTGCTTAGCGCCTCAACCTTCAAAACAACCTCCTCAGGTTCACCGGTATACGCATCGATTACATCCTTGAAGGTTACGCCCTTCTCTCTCATGTATTGCAAAGTGAAGCCCCATTTATGGAGGGCCGAACCGAAGGCAACGGTTCCATTCTCAATCCTAACCTGCCAATCCTTCTTATGCTCCGGAGGCGCATACTTCTCAATTAAACTGTTTATTCTAAGTATAATCTTTGCGAAGCGGTTCTGCATAGCTTCCGGAGTTAAACGAAGCTCCTTTATTAACCTATCAACCTTATTGATGAACAATATTGGCTTAACTCTTTCACGCAACGCCTGCATCAGCACCGTTTCCGTCTGAGTCATTGGGCCCTCCACAGCGTCTACAACGACTAATGCGCCGTCAACAGCTCTTAAGCTTCTAGTTACGGCCCCGCTGAAATCTATATGTCCAGGCGTATCAATAAGGTTTATGAGGTATTCCTCACCCTTATAGGCGTGAACAAGACTTATGTTAGATGGGAAAACGGTCATCTGCCTCTTCTGCTCAAGCTCCCATGAATCTAGGAAAAGCCTCTGCCCAGCAACCTCCTCGCTTATTATGCCAGCCGCAGCGAGTAGGCTGTCTGAAAGAGTTGTTTTTCCATGGTCTACGTGAGCAATTATGCTTGTGTTTCTTATCCGATCCGTATCATCCATCAGCTTAAGTATTTCGCTAATCTGTTTATAGCGTCCCATACCTAAATCTTCCCCGCCTTAGGCAAGCAAACATTAACTATGCACATTAGGCTTCATCCTTAAATGAGGCTACATAAATGTGAAAAATGTTGCCTATTAACCTTTTTGTTGCGGGAAACGATACGCTCGGTTACTTAGATCTTGTATATACCAAAACTCGTAACAATGAAGAGAGCATACATGAAAAGCAGGATAGCGCTCTCCCTCCAGCTTATCCTCTCATTGACCAGAAAATACCATAATATAAGGTTAGCCATTATTGAAAACATAACCAGGTTTGAGAAGGAACTTATGTTAACTCTGAAAGGTCCGCAAAACAACGCCATTCCTAAAATTAACGTTATATTTACAAAGCCGCTTCCAATAACGTTACCCAACGCCAACTCTATATGACCCTTTTTTGTAGCATCAACGCTGGTCACAAGCTCCGGCAGGCTTGTACCAAACGCCACAATTGTTGCACCGATCACAACCTCCGGTACACCCAACTGCAACGCAATGTAAGAGGCCGATTCAACAATAAAGTAGGAGCTGCCGACCACCCCAGCAACTCCTAAAAGCGCTAACAAAGTATACTTGGTAGCTGATTCCTTGCTATCTGAGCCGCTAGACTTTTCACCTTTTCTATGCCTGAAGAGCTGTATGTTGTGAAATATGAAGAGAGCTATTAAAAATGCTCCCACCATCCTGCTAGCATATCCAACATAGATCAGGGCTAAGGGGACGAGCGAAGCGATGAAAAGCCCAAAATATAAGTCTCTTGCCTCTTCAACTTCTAAACCCTCAAATTGATATTTTGCACCCTGATTTTTTAAGGCCAATATTAAGAGGCATATTCCCAGAATTAAGCAAACGTTCACTATGTTTGAGCCTAAAACGTTTCCAATAGCGACGCCGAGCATCTCAAGATCTATAGCTGAGAATACTGAGACCGAAAGCTCAGGTAGAGATGTGGAAAAAGCTACCAGCAGAAAACCTATTGTTGTTTTTCCCAAACCAGTTACCTCAGCAACCTTGATGGCGTTGTCTATTGTTAAGTCGCTTGACTTATCTAGGATTGCCAATGCAACTAGTAGGATAAGCACGTTGCCCAGCAATCCTATCTCAAACATCGCATCCACCTCATCCTAAGAGCTAAGCCTAATAACATGCGCTTTAAATAATAAAGTTTTTGCACACAATTTTGAACTAAACCACAATCACGGTAATATAATTTATGAATTTGAGATTTCAGCCTTAAAACCGTTAAAGAAAACCGATAATGCTCTTTCATCATTAAGTAATTAAATAGTTGTGAGAGGCTGAGATAAACATGCATCTGCAAACGATGAAGAAATAAGGAATATGAGAGTTTTGCAATTTCAGCCATTACTATTGGTGCTGAGATCCTCGAATTGATCGCTGTTCTTATAGTATAATTCTGGCGGAGCAACAATAACTTTTGTTCCAGCTGGAATCGGTGATGTTATCCATGCGTTTCCACCTATCACGGCACCATCGCCTATAGCTGTTTCACCGCCAAGAATTGTTGCACCGGAGTATATAACAACATTATTTCCAACAGTCGGATGTCTCTTAGAACCCTTAACTATCTTGCCCCTTTCATCCTTCGGAAAACTTAATGCCCCAAGCGTCACACCCTGATAAATCTTCACGTTATCTCCTATATCAGTTGTTTCGCCGACAACAACGCCGGTCCCATGATCTATAAAGAAGTTTCTCCCAATTTTTGCCCCTGGATGAATATCTATGCCGGTCTTTGAATGCGCATACTCAGTCATTATTCTAGGTATTAATGGAACACCCCTTATCCAAAGTTCATGCGCAATCCTATACGTTGCAATCGCCAAGACGCATGGGTAACTCAAGATAACCTCATCTGTGCTCTTCGCCGCAGGGTCACCATCATAGGCTGCTTGTATGTCACCGCTTAATAAAGCCCTTATCTCCGGGATTTTCTCTAGGGACTCCTTTACGACTGCCCGGGCTCTTTTTCGATAAGTTTCCTCAGAGCCCACTCCGAAGTTTCTGGATAAATATTTAAGGCTCTTTTCAACCTCGTTGACAAGCCTAGAATATATTGAGCTCAACATGCTGCCCACAAAATATTTTATATTAGACCTATTGACACTGATATCTCCGAAATATCCTGGGAAAATTACTGTTAGAAGATCCTCCAGAACCTCTATGACAGCCTGCTTAGAAGGGAGACCTTCGCCTTCAGAGCGGTTTATGCCTCCATACTCCTCATAGCTCTCAATTATTCTATCAACAAGATTCGGCAGCTCATTTTCAAGCCAATTATCCTCTACGTACTTTTCTCCCTCCATCAACATCTCAAGCATCCGCTTAGATGCCCATATGCGCGAATTCTTCTCAACTTTCTCGACGAATTCACCTTCTGAACCCATCTCAGACTTAACCATCACCACCATCTCAGCAATTTGCAATCCTAAACTTTCCTATTTAAATAGGACTCATGGAAAAACTTATCGGTTTTCCTCAAAAAGGTATGTGCTTAAATAACGCTCCCCAACGTCGGGAAGAACAGTTACTATAAGTTTGCCCTCATTATCCGGTCTCTTAGCAACCTCTAGAGTGGCAAAAACCGCTGCACCCGAAGAAATTCCGACAAACAGTCCCTCCTTCCTAGCTAGTAAGCGCGCTGTTTCTACAGCATCCTCATCCCTAACCCTTATAACCTCATCTATTAAATCAAGCCTTAAAACATCCGGGATAAAACCAGCACCTATGCCCTGTATTCCATGCGGTCCAGGTTTACCTCCGCTTAAGACTGGCGAATTATATGGTTCAACAGCTATGACCTTAAGCTCCGGCTTTAGCGGCTTAATATATTCAGCTACGCCGGTTATTGTTCCGCCAGTTCCAACACCGGCTACGAAAATGTCGATTCTCCCATCAGTGTCTCGCCATATCTCCGGACCTGTTGTCTCCCTATGTATTTTTGGGTTTGCGTAATTCCTAAATTGATTTGGGATGAATGAATTCGGGATTCTTGAAGCTAAATCCTCAGCCTTTTTAATGGCGCCTTTCATGCCCTCTTCCGCGGGCGTTAAAATCACCTCGGCTCCATAAGCTCTCAGAATCTTACGGCGCTCAATGCTCATTGTTTCCGGCATAACTAGCAAAAGCCTATAGCCCTTAACCGCCGCCACCATAGCTAAGCCTATGCCGGTATTTCCACTAGTGGGTTCTATGATTACAGTGTCCCTATTGATTAAACCCAGCCTCTCCGCCTCTTCAATCATGCTTAGAGCTATTCTGTCCTTAACGCTGCCTCCTGGGTTTCTGGACTCTAATTTGGCGAGAATTGTACATTTCAATCCCCAGGCTAACCTATTTAGGCGAATTAAAGGCGTATTCCCTATGATTTCAAGCACAGAACCGTATATTTTCGCCATGCGCTCCTCACCGGAATGCAATTTCCCTTAATGATAAAAAATTTAAGGTTGATTAATCTTTTTATTTAAGACCCATCTGAGGAAGAAGGGAAGAAGAACGGCGGCAGAATTAAAAATATTGGAGAAAATTCAGAAACTTAAGAGAGAGAAGAAGGCAGTTATATTGGCGCATAACTATCAGCGCCCGGAGATTCAAGATATAGCGGATTTCCTCGGCGACAGCCTAGAACTATCTTTATGTGCAACTCAAACTGATGCTAAAATAATAGTTTTTTGCGGAGTGAACTTTATGGCTGAGACGGCAGCTATTCTAAACCCTGAAAAGAAGGTTCTAATCCCGGATAGGAATGCCCTATGTCCAATGGCCTCAATGCTTCCAGCCGATCTTGTGAGATTATATAGGCGTAAATACCAAAGGGCGAAAATTGTTCTATACATAAATAGTTTAGCAGAAGCGAAAGCCTACTGCGATGCTGTATGCACATCAGCTAACACCGCTGAAATCATAGATAGAGTGGATTCAGATGTGGTTCTTTTTGGTCCTGATGTGAATCTGGCTAAATATGCAGAGAAGCATACAGGGAAGAAGATAGTGCCCATCCCACCGGTGGGCTTCTGCCCAGTGCATAAACTATTTAGTAGAGGGGAAGTTTTAAGGATAAAACGCATGCATCCTGATGCTGTGCTCATGGTTCATCCAGAGTGCAACCCGGAAGTCTGTGAGGTTGCAGACTTCGTTGGTAGCACATCCAAAATGCTTAAGGAGACTTTAACTTCAAAAGCTGACAAGTTCATTATCGCTACTGAAGTAGGATATTTATACAGATTAGAGAAGAACAGGAAGGACGCTATATTCATACCAGCATATAAAGATGCCGTATGTGTAAACATGAAACTTCACACCCTAGAAAAAGTTTATACTTGTCTAAAAGACGAGAGATACCGAGTCACTCTACCGCCTAGAATATTGGAGATGGCCAGAAAGCCCGTTGAATTTATGCTGAAGACAAGTTAAATCCGAAGAGGTCGTGCCGAAAGAATTTTTCTCAACAGCTCGCTTATTCTTTCATCTCCTCTCTTGATCTGAATTTTGGTTTAAATTTCAGACAGCTGTAATCGCCAGTTATACATGAGAGGCAAATTTGATTTTTCGGCAGACCTATCCCCTTACTAAGCCCATCCACATCGTTATATCCAACGAATGTTGCGCCTATATGTTCGGCAACCTTCTTATTGATTTCTTCAATGCTTGTTGAGGTTCCGCATACTCTATATGCTAAAAGCTCCTCCTGAGTTGGGAAGTCTATTCCCATATAGCAGGGATATATTATCGGCGGGAAAGTTAGGAGCAAGGAAACCTCCCTCGCGTTTCTAAGCTTGTTTCCAACTATTATTTTTGAGCTTGTCCCCCTGACCACGCTATCATCTATTAAAACTATCCTCTTTCCTTCAATAACATTTTTTATGGTAGAGATATTCGACACTATGGCCTCTCTTTTCTCCGGTTCAATAAAACTTCTCCAGCTGCCCTTACGCTTATAACGATCCTTTAGCAACCCCTCCTCAAACGGTATGCCGGATTTCTCAGAATAACCGAGCGCAGCAGGCCTGGCTGAATCTGGCACGGGCACAACTATATCGGCTTCAACTGGGTATTTCTCAGCTAAAACTCGCCCGATATTTTTTCTGGCGCTGTAAACATTAATGCCCTCTATTTGCGAAGTAGGATGGGCGAAATAGGTATATTCAAATGGGCAATGCGCATGTCTTTCTTGATGAGCAAAATAAAATGATTCTAAACCATCTTTATCTATTTTTATAATCTCACCCGGATCCACATCTCTCAGCAATTTGGCGCCGACAGCATCTAAGGCGCAGCTCTCGGAAGCTATTACGTATGATGAGGTCTCCGCATGCCAGCCTAGACATAATGGTCTGAACCCTCTCTCGTCCCTAGCGCCTATAAGGTCGCCCTTAGATCTAAGTAAAACTATGGAGAACGATCCATTTAAGTATGGGTTCAACTTTTCGAAGGCTTCAGCCAAGCTTTTGCCAGACTTCAATAATTTGTAAAGACCCATGCCCATGAGCTCAGTGTCTGTCACGCCGTATGGTGAAGAAAAACCAAGATCTCTAACATTCTCGACGAGCCGATCTCTATCAAGCGTTCCATTATGCGCTATTCTAAAACTATGATTCTCTGTAAGGCCGCCTACATCCATCGGTTGAGCATATCTTAAAGCTGATTTAGCAGTTGTAGAGTACCGCACATGCCCTATTCCTACGCTGCCTTCAATCTTCGAAATCTCATCATACTCTAATTCAATTGACCGCGAAACTACACCGTCCCTCTTAAATGTTGCATGCCTATGGACCCCTATACCCCAAGACTCCTGACCGCGATGTTGAAGGGCTTCTAAACTGCTGAGAAGTAAGGGAACTATATTATGACCATTAAGGGAGAATATTCCTATTACACCGCATTTTTCTCGCATAGAGATTAGCGACATATTCTATCAGAAAGAAAGGGGAGTGAAAATATATTAATTCTTTGTGGTTCAAATTGTAAAGAACTTGTTAAAATTATGGTTATTTAGCTAAATTTTGTCCTTAATGATCCTCTTCCAGTATAATACACGCATCTTCTTTGATGGATTGCATTTAGCCGAAAAAAGTATAGTTGCTATCCAAGAAAAACGATTAATTGATCAGAAATTCTTAGATTAACTATAATGCTTAATTCATTGGCTTACATAATTAGGATTGTCGACTAGGATGGGCTTCCCATCCTTTTCTATAACTATCTTTGCGAAGCCGGTCTTCCTTATAATGTCATAGTCATGTCCAGCATCAGAAGGATATATGGCTAAAAAGACTAGTTCCGTATTGCCCGTATTTATTGAGCGGTGAGCGAACCTAGGCGGAATGTATACTAAAACATTAGGCTTTATTTCTAAGACTTTAGTTTCTCCACGCCTATTCTGCATTAGAATCTTGCCTTCGCCTTTCATTCCAATATATACTTCGCTTGTAAAATCTTTAGCGTGGAAGTGTCCTTTAGTGAAGTAGTATTCTTTTCCTATCTTTCCAGGATATATGATTGTGTAGCCTACATCTAGCTCGCCCTCAGCCCCTCTTGGCATCTCATATACTGTGTAGATTAATGGGTCCTCACCTTTCGACAAAATCTCCTCAACCGCACGTTTATTTGAAAAATATTCCCGAAGATCGCTCAAATGCCTCTCAACTTTAACCTTATAAGAAGATATTCCATCCGCTTCGCTTAGAATGAGAGTGTATGGTTCACCGGCCAACATTAAGCACCTCTGTCTTCCCGGAATAGAAGAGAGATTAATGGTATACGCATTTTTAAGGTTTACGCCTATCAAATATTCGCCGATATTTAAGGATACTATTACAAACCGTAAGTAATAAAAATATCAACGCGGATTTCCTATTCCCATGAATAAAGTTGATTTTCAAATTTTGAAAAATTTCATTTCTAAAGCCAGCGACAGTTACATTGAGGATTTAAAGAAAATTCTGAGGCAGCCAAGAGGTGAAGGTGTTGAGAAATGTGCTCATATGCTTGCGGACTATATGGAGAAGGCAGGGTTTAATGTTGAAATTTGAAGGATTAAGAGAGCTAACCCGATTATTTATGGAGAAGTATACGGTTTCAGCCCTAAAACGCTACTTATATATGGGCACTACGATGTTTAGCCCCAGAACCCCTTGAAGAATGGAAAGAACCTCCATTTGAAGCGGCAGAAGTAGAGCGTGAAAAAATAGTGGCTAGGGGCGCGTCCGACAGCAAGGGCAACGTTATGGCCGTTGTTAAAGCCATTGAGTCTTATAAGGCGCTTAATCTCAGTCTTCCATTGAATTTAAAAGTTATTTTTGAAGGGGAGGAAGAAATTGGAAGCCCCAACCTTCAGAAATATATTGAGACTCACGGGGGAAGACTTAAAGCCGACGCAGCGGTTTGTTTTGATGGCGGCCTAGACTATAACGGCAGGCCGGGAATTTCCCTCAGCTTGAAGGGCATTCTTTATGTTGAGTTCAGATGCAAAACGGCAAAGACCGATGGGCATTCATCGCTTGCGCCGCTAATAGGGAATCTGGCTTGGAAGCTCATTAATGCGTTAAAATCACTTAAAAATGAAGGTGGGCGTATCCTAATTGAGGGTGAAAACGCGGTTCAATACACTGGGTGACTCTTTAAGTACTTAATTATTTTATCTGCGTCCTTGCTGCTTATTTTGCCCATTTCATAAAGCTTATTCACTATGCTCGATATTGTTGAGAGGGCTTTGACTCTGTAGCCCATGGCCTCCAAATTTTCCTTTCCACCCTGCTCCCTGTCAACGACAACCATTATTGTATCCACTGCGCCGCCTAGCTCCTCAATGGGCTTTATTCCCTCAATCTTTGATCTTCCATCCGTGATTACATCATCAAAAAATATGAAACGTTCACCGTTTTTAATTTCGCCGCCAACTATTCGCCCGGTTAAACCATACTCCTTTGATTCCTTCCTCACGATTACGCAGGGAATCTTAATTTTGCTCGCTATATGTGGCAGTAGAAGAGCACCCTTCAGTTCAATCGAGGCTATCTTATCTATTCTTCTCTCAGAAATTATTTTTTGCATCTCTTCAGCTATGATGTCCGTAACTTGCCCGAATTCTTCCGGTGAAGATAGAAGCCAAGTTAAATCAATATAGTATGGGCTTGTGACCCCGGACTTTAATTTAAAATTGCCAAACTTTAATGCTCCAGACCTTATAAGCCCGCTCGCTATCTTGGTAAGCCTATCATTTTCATTATGCATTACATATCACCAATTTACTCTCCATTAACGATCTCATAATTTAATGTTCTTCCTTTAATCACAATAATATTGCTTTTGGAATCATGGAAAAGCCGCTATGATCATTATTCTTCCGTAAAAATTATTTAAGTCCTCCACCGACGGTGCAAGTATGCCAGATGGATGAGAATGAGCTATACCTACGATTGAAAAGTCCATTGGAAGCAAATGTGCTGAAAAAAATGAGAAGGATTTGCTTCTGACACTTAATGGCGGAATCATAACCTCACTAACCTCTATCACATCTTTCTTTGCTTTACCCCTAAGCAGAAGTATTCCCTCTTTAGGATGGCATACCTTTGCATAGATTAAAACACTTTCTATTACGGATCGCATTATAAGAACTTGACTTATGCCAATTGTCAAGCGGCACCCCTATACACTTACCTTCGCCTTTCTCTTAAATTGTTCTTCATATATTTTGCGTACAGTTTCTATCGTGTCCACTTCATCAGGCATTTTATCATTTCTTATCCTTGTTATCCTAGCGAAACGCAGCGCCATACCGGACTCATACTTTGGGCTTTCCTGTATCTCGTTATAGGCAACCTCAACAACGATTTTAGGCAAAACTATAACTCTGTTCCCTTCCTCTCCGACAGCTATTTCTTTTAAGCTTCTAGTTAAGTCAGCTATTTCATCATCTGTCAAACCCTTAAACGTCTTACCCACTATAGTGAAGCCATCGCTGCCTTTAGCAGCCAAATAATAATCTGAAAGCCAATTATGTCTTCTGCCATACCCATATTCCGCAGCAACTATAACGAGGTCTAAAGGCGGTAAAATATTCTTAATTTTAAACCAGTGCTTTCCCCGCGCGCCCGGAAAGTATGGGCTGCTAAGCCTCTTGGCCATTAAGCCCTCATGTCCTTCATCAACAGCCTTTTTAAGGAAGGATTTCGCCTCAGAGAGATCGCTTGTCACAATTTGTTCGGTCAGCGGTATATTTCCAACGATTTCCCTCAACTTCCTTCTTCTCTCAACGTATGGAAGATTAATTAAGCTCTCACCGTCAATATATAGTACATCGAAGAGATACAGCTTAACCGGTATGCTTTTAGCAATTTTATCTATTTTATAAACCCTCTTAAAGCGGCGCATTAGATGCTGAAAAGGCATAGGTTTTCCATCCCCGCTAACGGCAATCACTTCGCCCTCAAGTATAGCCTCTCTTGCCCTAGCCTCGTTGCGGACAAGGCTAACGACTTCTGGAAGGCTCTTTGTGACATCTGCAAGTCTTCGGCTGAAAATTCTCACGTCCCCCTTTGACATGTGGATCTGTATCCTCGCTCCATCAAGTTTATACTCCAACGCTGTTTTTCCACCATGCTCTTTGAAAACTTCCTCAAAGTCTTTAACCATCTGTGCGAGCATTGGCTTAATGGGTCTAAAAATTTTAAAACCTAAATTTAATATACCAACCCCACCATGCTTCTTACATAAAAATGCTACCTCCGCTATGTCGCCAGTTAACATTGAGGCTCTTTGAACATCCTTAAGCGGTATTGAAAATGCTTCCGAAACAGCTGCCTCCATTAAGCCTTCCTGAAAACCGGTTCTCATTTCGCCAATCAGTATCTTAACAAGGTACTTAATTTCTAAGGGCGTTGCGCGGCTGAGCAGCGATTCTATGAGTCTCTCCTTCCTCTCTCTAGACCCTTGGCCCTTAGATTCTGCAATAAGCTCAAAAATCCTCCTAACCTCAAGAATTGTAAGCGGCTTTTCAAGAAGTGTGG
>JAGTRG010000026.1 GCA_018396435.1 Candidatus Bathyarchaeota archaeon | reverse complement strand
CTATTCTCAAGAACTCTTTCCAAGTCATGTTATAGTAGCCAACCGGGTAGCATACTCCTCCCCTACCCCGCTCAACCGCTCCCGCAATACACTCCCCCACCTGTCTCAGAGTAACCATGCTGGTTCCACCCTTAGGCCAGAAGACTGCTCTTCTCATGTTGAGAAGCTGTTTAACGAATATCATCCAAACCGGCTTTCTACCTGGCTGCTTCCCGAAAATATAGGGCAGCTCGAGGACCATGACATCCATTTTATCGTCTGAGAAGGAGAGTGCCACATTCTCCTGGTCAACGCGGCTCCTTATGTAAGGATGCTTCTCGTAAAGCTTTTTCTCCGGCCACAGCTTAGTGAAATAGGCGAAGTAGGAGCCGAGGATAACCGCCTTCCTAACCCCGCACTCCTTAGCTAATCCTAGCAGCCTCTTGACGGGTGCAATATTATACTTATAATAAGCGTCGTAAACCGGCGGGGGAAACTCCACGCGCTCGTCAACCCCTGCGGCGAAAACAAAGCCCTCGCAGCCCTCGATCAGCCTCTTAATCTCCTCGTCAGACATCTCGTTCATATTCCCCAGTATCAGCTCCATTTCACTGGGAAGGTTTGCACCCTTCGGAATAGGCGGCAGCGCGATCGACCTCACCGAGTGCCCACGCTTAATCAGCTCAGCCGCTCCAGCCGACCCTAGGAGCCCAGTGCCTCCAACTATGAAAACCCTCATTCTTCGCGTTGACAGTTCATTTCCAGGCTGATAAACTTTAAGCCTCGCCGGCGAGCTTAGCCACAGTTTTCTCAACAGTGTAGGAAACCATTTGACACTGAAGCATCACGCATTCAGGCAATACACGTTATTGTTTAGCCGCCAGCAATTCTCCTGTAAAAGTAGAAGATAACTATGCCAGTCCGCCTATGATTATCAACAGGAGTGGAGGAAAAGTCCCTAGATGTCTAGCGAGCTCGTTAAATAAATGACGCCTCTTTTAAAATGGAAGTATCCACCCTACTTTGGAGAGAAGCACTATGCCTATTACTAGGCCAACAAGTACGCCTTCTCCCGTTGCTATGCCTGCTGCTACGACTGTTTTGTATTTTTCCCACCATTCTCTGCCAAGAAAGCGTGGCATTAAGTATCTTCCGATCAGCGCTGCTAGGAACATGGGGATCGTGAAGGCTGGGAGCGTTGATATGCCGGTAGCGATACCCATTAGACTAAACGGTATTGAAGCAAGCTTTGTTAAGATTGAACCTACTACACCGAGGCCTATGGCCAGAGAGAAGAAGAATAAAAGAACAGTCAAGTTTAAGGTGAAAACCTGTCTAGTAGCCCACATTAGTTGGTTTATGGCTTGAACCGGCCACGATATAAGCGTGTTCGGATAAGCCGAAGAAGGTATTGGGGCAATCATCCAAAATACGCTGGCATATACTACACCAAATATTGTGTAAAGTATAAAGGCAATAACGAAGGCTTTAAGGAAATCAACCGGTTTTGTTTCAGTCAGGTAAGCAACTTTTATGTTCTGAACCCATGTAGGGGCTGAACTACCGGCCATTACTGGGCTAAAGAACCAAGCATCGATTTTCTGGTAACCTGAGAGCATGATCGTAAAGGCCCATGCATACGGTATGCTTACAGCGTAACCAGTTTCACCAATAGCTCTCGTACCTATTACCGCGTTCAGAAATGAAACGCCTAGCGAAACAGCAAGAGCAGGCAATACTGGGAAATCCGGTATGAAATAATTGAAGATGAAAACTGAAATGGTAATGGAGGCAAAGTAGAGGGCTAAAAGAACCTTTAAAGAAGGATAGCCGGCCGCCTTGCTTTGGGCTGAAAGCCTCCACAGGGAACGAATACCCCTAACTATTACTCTCCAATTCTGCGCCAATGCCAGTATCGAAATCGCTAACATGAATCCAATCTGCGGTATCAGCCAGACCCTGAGCATAGATCTTTGCCACACTAAACTTAGACTCATACCAAAGGTCCACTCCTGTTTCCACAGTGGAAAGTAGTCGCTGAAAAAGGAGAGGGCGAGATTGTTTCCGATTACCCATACGAGGATTGAGCTGGCGAACATATAGGCTACGGTGTTAAATGGGATTAGGAAACCGCCTATCCATGTTAGAGGGTCGGTTGCGATGCCAAGGGCAGCTCCTGGAAGGAGCCGCTCTATTCCAAGCAATCCGGTTGTTAGATCCCACCATGGAACAGGAATTATTTGTATGTTCGTACCCCAAAGCCCTAGGCTAATCGTATTTATCCCATACAGGAAAAACGAGTAAAATGCTCCGATCGCTGCAGAGATAATAAAGACCTCCATCCTGTCGGCAGGCCTATCGGTCAGCGTGTTTATCATCTGTGCAGAGATGTCTGCAAACGGAAAGGGCAGTTTTTCCGTCTCTAGGAACAGTTGAGCGCAGATTATGGTTAACGAAATCTCTGCGACGATGAACAGAATGCCAAATTGTAAAGTAGAGAGAAACATTGGGAGAAGCCAGGTGCTTGAAAGCAAAGTTCTGCTGAATTGTATATCCCTCCAATAGGGGACATAGAAAGTAGGTATGACCTCTGGAAGCGGTAGATTAGTAAACGGGTCTATGAAGGACCATCCCACAGGACCTGTTACCAAGTAGTGGCGGTATATGAAGTCCGTCATGGGTGTAGATGCAGCAACCCCTATCATTATGTACATGATGAAAAGCTCTTGCTTAGATAAGCGAAGATTCATCAGAGAACCCACTTCTAGGAAAAGAATTACGACTATATAGCTGAAGGCTCCGGCTATTGCCGCTCCTGAAACCAGGCTCAAATATATCGAGACCGGGAGTAGAATTACTGAAGCAAAGAAGAGGGCGAATATCACCCTCCAAGTTATTCCGCTTTTGAATTCGATGGTTTGGCTCATTCTAACTTGCACCTCCTTTATCCACCAACTCTATATATCTGTTTTTATCACTATCTGAAAGCATCTTCCAAGTTAATAGTTGCTTCCTGACAGCATCTATAAAGCCATAGTTTAAAGCAACCCATGTGTCCGGAGTTCCCTCTATTCTTTCCAGTCTAAGCACGAAGTCGTATCTTCTCGTATCCTCGTAAAACTTGGAGTTTATTAAGGCCCTCTGATAGACCCCTGAATCTAGAGGCATTAGGGAAACTAAAAGCTCCTGCGTTTTCTCCTTAATATCCGTCTTTATACTCCTGATTATGAATGGATCCGGGGTCTCGGAAGTATGCGCCTTAAAGAACTCTTCTAAGAATAAGTAAACCGCCTCAACCTCTCTCTCCTCAGTTAGCGAAAACGGCAGTGGAATATCCCACAGGTTTCCCTTCGGCTTTGTCGGAACCTTCCATTTCCTTTCAAGCGAAGGCGTGATCAGTTTTGAAGCCATTCGAATGGGGTAAATCATTGCCAATAAGGTTGATAAAATGCCCGCGAAGATCGCGAGAGCTATTGAGAGGGATGTAGCGTTCAGAGAAAAGCTTTCCGGCAGGAATTTACCGGAGATCAAAAGCGAGTTTGCCACTACCCCCAGGAAGTAAGCGGGAACCACGGACAGGATTGAATATGTAACCGCCTCTATAATTAACATTATTGCTGAGCCGGAAGGTGGAAGGCCGACGGCGCTATAAACAAAGATATCGCCCCTCCTCTCCTTTACTGAGCCTAATACCGCTACGGAAATGGATGCGGCGCCTATGACTATTAAGGGTAAAGCGAAGGAGAGGCCTGAGGGAGCGAAGGAGACTATTGGACTATAGTAGATCGCTCCTTCAGGAGAGGAAACGTAAATCGGAATACTAAATACATTTGCAATTCTTTCAGCGAGGGCTGCAGCATCATCATAGCTTTTCGTCACTATGGAAACACTCGCCAAATAACCACCCATATCCTTTACCAGCTCGTGAGGCAATATTAGCATCATGCTCCACGGTGTGGGAGCGTACTGCGGCTCCTGAACCGTCCCAAGGACTATAGATGGTAGAATAGGGTATAACGGAGTATCAACATATCCGTCGAAGTCGACGAAACTGTTTAAAGTAGAAGAATTCACGATTCCAACCACTTTAAGCTTTAAGCCTTCGAAAAAGATCGTGTCACCAACCTTAACTGATAAATCTTTAGCGATGTTAAGTGGAAGGATCGCTGAATAGTAGTCTTCAGCGTTGAACCACCTCCCTTCGATCAAAGCCTTCGGATAATCGTACACGTTATATTCTTCGGGAGTTAGTCCTATGACGGCTTTGATGGCGGTAGAGGACGTGTTTGTTTTTATGAAGGTGTAAACATCCCTACCTTCAATCGCTTCAGGATACCACCAGAATCTTGGAGCGATGATTAACGCCAAATCGGCGAACCGCTCCTGCTTTAACACATTGATCAAATCGTAGTCAAATGCCCCAGCTGGTTGCTGTCGAATATTTGTCTTTATGCAAACACCCATATAGTTGACTTTACCCTCCGGGATCGCTGACGGCATAGGCGCCTGGTAAATCGAGACAGAGGTGAGAGATACGAATGCGAAAACCACGGAGGCTATTGAAAGCATGACTAGGGAGGTTCTCAGTTTACGTCTTCTCATATGCTCTATTGTGTATGGGAAAATGACTAGTGTAAACGAGGTAAGACTTTTCTCCGCAAAGTGAGCCCCAAGCGTCTTCGTCCTTATCGTTTTCAACGTGCCTAGGGCTTCGGAGGAGAATAGGAAGGTCACAAGAACGAAGAACACTACCACGATCACGCTGAGAGGGGCCATAATGAAATTAGCCGCGAGTTTAAATATTGGATTTACATAGTATAAAAGAAGCATCATCACGATGAAAAGCACGGCTGAAGATATTGCTACTATCTTCCCCTGGGCTCTAATGAAAACAGCGGGCGCTAGAAACGAGAATAGTGCAAGTATAATTATCAGGAAGATGGAGGTTGTTGGTATATCGTTGATTAAACCCATAACCCCTCCATAGGATCTAACTGTAATTGAATTTAAAGAAACTGCTGATTGAAGCATCGTCAAATAATCAAGGGTCCTTAAGGAATCGGAGAGAAGGGTCTTGTAGAATAAGGCATTGTTTAAGGAATCTTGGATTAATGGATTCCATATGTTTAAATCGCGTAACCCAACATATCTGTTTACCGAAGTAGTGTAAACGTTTTTTGCAGACTCAAGCAAGGCGTTTATATGGATTTCCTCATTGTCCTTTGAACGGTATCCAGAAAAATCGTATGGCGGTATTAAGGCTGTAGAAGTATTCGTCAACAACACTTGGAGTACTCTCGTAGATCCTATGGTCATGAAGCTCACGAAATACGTGTGGGGCTGGACGAAGGCGACTAGGATTTTATCGTCGGGCTGGAGGAAAACTCCCCACGATATGTCGGGGCCAAGAGATTTAGCATTAAGGAGTTGAACTGAAGGAATGGATTGTAGCCAAATGTTTGTAGGTACACGTGGATCCCTGAAGATTAATGGTCTTAAGCCTTGGTAGTCGAATACGTTGAAGAAAACAACCGTGTTGGATCTGAACGCTATCGTGGTTACATTATAGGGCTCCGTATTTAATTGATAATAGTTTGGAAGATACTGTGCACCATACTGACCTAAATCCGGGGCATATTCTATGAGACCGGTTTCATCATTCAGCCTAAACGCTAGAAACGAATAAGCCCCAAGACACGGTGCCAAACCATAGCCAAGCCCTCTCACTTCAAACTTCCCTTCAGAATTTGAAAAAACGTAGATGATTTGGAAAGGATAATTCGTGTAGCCTAAGCCTCCAGGGAATACTGCGACCATGGCGTTTGGAAGCGGAGTGTACCATCCTTTAGTAATGTTGAACGTTAACGTCCTGCCGTACACCCTGATGAACCCGGCTACATCCGTAGCTCCGGCTGCGATGAGAGTTCTACTCTTTCCTGTGACTGCCGGAGACACCTGGTCCCACCTGATACCCCAGTCTCTTGAGTTGGAAAGCTCATGAATTATAGCTAGGCTCAGGTAAACCTGGGGCCAAAGATTATCGTATTGAACATCCTGGCTCAGCGGCAACCCCCAGAAGAAGTCTAGAGTTCTACCAGTCTTTATGGTAAAGCCCAATCCATGAGCCATGGATAATGGCTCAGAATCTAGAATGAAGGGGGATGCTTGAGACCCCCACCAAGCATTCGTGGGAAAACCATAGGTTACTTCTACGGGGCTTACTTCCTTGCTAAAAGCATTCACTATATCCATAAGCTTTGTCTGCAACCATCCAGTCCATCTGGCTTGAACAGTCGTGCTCCCATATCTATAGAAGAACCCTTGACTGAGAAAAGATATGCTCTTCGAGCTTGTCGAAAAATCCATATTGATCTGTAGCCAAATCTTAGTATGGCCCTCGACAACACTATTATTATAGAAAAACTCGTCCACAAAAGCCCTAGAGCCTGCAAGAGCCTCATAGTGGCCGGAGAAAGCAACGAACCAGATTGTCCTTTTAGGCTTCTGACTCGAAAAAATTCGCGCGAATTCTAATAGGGCTGAAATCGATACCGCCTCATCTTTTGAAGATGCCAGTGCAGGAACGACGGACCAAGTGTCATAGTGGGTTGAAACAACAATTACGTCATTCGGGTAATCCGTTCCCTCTAACACGCCAATTATGTTTTGACCGACCACGTTTTTAAAAGCCATATTGTTTACGATGGTAGCTTCGATTTCACCATTATTCTCCTCAAGCAAGTTTAAAATGAATGAAGCATCGTTTCTAGAAATGTAAAGCCTTGGCAAGTATACGGGAGTAAGTAGGAACTTCGACCTGGCTTCCGCATAGTTGCTCTCCTCAGGCTCGATGAAGACGACTCCTTTTGCCCCGAATGCAGCGGCCTGAATCCAATTATCCCCACTGTTGAAATCCATCAGGACGATCGATCCGTTTACAGGCTTACCTTTAAGGGCTTGATAACTCCCATCCCTCGCGTAAAATAGTTTGCCTGAAACACCTTCCGGGGGAGTCTTACAGGTCTGTACAAGATTCGGCCACATTGAAAAAGCCTTTATTCTATAAGAGCGATCCTTAGTTTTCAAAACGATGTAGTCGTCACCATCTATTGGACTTACCACAGTGTAATTCTGAACTATTACCTTTAACCCCAATTCTTGAAACCTTTCAGCCACGTATTTCGAAGCCTTATAGAAATCCGGATAACCGGTTACTCTAGAACTCAGGGAGGAAAAGAACTCTAAATGCTCAACGAGTCGCGATTTATCAAAATTGGATAAAACCGTTTTAAAGGATTCAACATCGTCCACCTGGGCTTTCACGCTGGAGAAGGATTCCATACTGGTGAGCAGAACCGCACTTATTAAGACCAAGAACGCGAAAACGTGTCCCCCGCCTTCCCGCCTACCTTTATCAATTCTCATTAGCGATATTCCCACCTCTTCTAATACCTCGAAGCAAGTGTTTTATGAGAAAAAGAGTTTTTAAAGTTTTCTGATTAAAATCTTCCTAGCCACGCTGGTAGCGATACACTGAAGAAAGTGATCAAAGCTCCGAATAGCACTAGAGCACCGAAGCCCATGCCAATCCCCATTGCTATCGGCATCCATTTCTCTTCGAACACTCTTGAACCGCCGAATTTAAGCACTGCATATTTTACGATAAAGGCTACGAGCCAAGCGGGCCAGAATCCCTCAGGCAGCATCATTAGACCAACCGGATTTATGAAGAACCATCTGAACCTTGACCTAAGAGTATAGCACGCGAAGACGAAGATCGTGCCCACTATAGTGTAGGTCCATGTCTCCGCAACGGTTACGGCTGGTGGCGTACCGTAAGTGTAACTGTAAATCGTCGGCAGCATCCAAACGTCGTATTGTATCGAGTTGATCCTAGAGTATCCTCCGAAGCTCGTCATAAACCATGGCCATATAAAGTAGGCAGCAACAGCAGTGACTACTATAGAGGTTAACGCAACATAGAGTATTTCCTTGTAGCTCGTATTAGTTGCCTCACCTATTTTGAAGGACATGAAGCCCCAGTGTATGTTCATCGGGCTCATCCTGGAACCAGCTAACCCTAAGGAAGTATACATTAACATGGCGTTGAATGCTTCCGGAGAGGGTCTTCCACCCCATTGACCTAGAAAAGTACCTACGTCGAAAACTATGCCTTGGTAGGCGCCACCGTAAGGATAGAAGTGTTGCTCTCCCATCATCCTTATCCAAGCGAACATGATGAAGACATAGAATATCGGGATGAATATCGCCATAACTATGGGTGTCCCCGCTACTGCGAATAGTATGATCTGGATCACCAATGTTCCTATGGCGCCGAAAGCTATAAGCCTGTATGGGATTCCGCCTAAATCTCCGCCTTCCCCAGAAATTCCTTTTCTAAGAATTTCAAGAATATACTTATAGCACTTGAAAACCACGTATAAGGCTATGCCAACGGAAACAAGAGCGTCGAACTGGGCCCACTTGAACACTCCGAGCGAGTATGGATACGCAGACTCGTTTCCGGCGCCTGGTGTGAATGGGTTTATTCCTAATCTGACAGCTACTGTTTGGAATAAAACTCCCCAGATAAACCACCATAGGGTGGCCGTTGCTAACACGTCTAACGGAATCAATTGTCCTATGGAAAAAGCATCGATAACATAAAAGTTGCCGACGAGTAATGCCCCAGGTAGTGGACCAGAGGTTATACTTAAGAGGTTCACCGGCCAGTTGGCTAATGCGTTGCCTCCGAAGGCCAGTGGCCAGAAGTTTATCACCTGTCCAGGGACTGAAAGCAGCATTCCTATGACTAGCCCTATGTAGAAGAACTTTACGCTGCCAATTTTCAGGTTGAACAAGTTAGGCTTACTATCGCTTGTCGAGGTGAAATTGTTTATCATGAAGCTTACTGGCATAACCCAGGGAAATGGCAGTCTTTCTACTTCCATTAGCGGTCTTATAAGCATAGTGCCCCAGAACCACAGGGTTGAGAATTCGACGATTGACCAGACTATCCAGAAGAGAATTGGCACTATCCATGGATCCAGATTGAAGACGCCACCGTACCAGAACGCGTTCATCACAGCAGGGTCTTTTGGCACCACGAAAGGCGGAACTTTCTCGTAGAAAACCTCTTTATACGTTTCTGTGTTTAGACCCGTTGTTGCATGCGCGATGCTCCAATTTGTTATTGGTGTAGTAGTCCAATAACCTATTCCCTGCGCAGCATAGTAGCTGCCAGCAGTTATATAGCAGATTACGAAGAATAGTGTAAGCTCCTGGGGGGAGAGCCTAAGCCTTCCAGAGAGTTTAGAGAGCGCATAGATTATTACCAGATTCCAGAAGAATGGCAGCGGGAATATTAACGGGTAGTTCCACCAGGCTCCGAAGCCCTGCATAACAAGGTTTAGGAAGTATCCTATGGGAGGGATGAGTATTGCAGAGATTATGATCCATGTTTTCAGGCCAGAAGGCTTAACCTTTTCGGTCGGTACTGATTCGCCCAACCTCTATCACCTTTTTACTGCAGAAAATAATTCTTTTTCATAAATATAAAGCTTACTCTCGCGCGCGCTATTAGAAATCAAATTTAAAATAGTCTGAAGCAAGCCTTTTCTGATTGCGGAGAGCTTGCTAGTCTAAATTAAATTAGTTTAAACCGGTTTTGTTGAAATAATGGTGACGTTTGGCGAAAAGCTGCTGCCTTCAAGCCTTTTCTGCCTTCAAGAGTCTTTTTTAAGCAGTAATTATTGTCAAAATCGAGAATAGACCCATTAAGTTTTTATACTTAATAGTGAAAGTGGCGAGCATGAATTCTAGAGAGAGATTTTTGAAGGCTTTGGCTAGGGAGGAACCCGACAGGGTTCCGCTGTGGGAGTTGATAATAAATGTTCCAGTCATAGAGGCTTTGCTCCCGGGAAGAAGCTATGCCGACTTCGTTGAGTGGGCTGGGTTGGACGGTATAACTACAGGTGAAAACCAGAAGTTTATGAAGGATGGAGAGTATCTAGTGGACGAGTGGGGGATAAAATGGCAGACTAGCGCTGGCGAAGTTAGTTATCCTGTCAGAGGCCCGATTAGGGAGCTGAGTGATTTGAACAAGTATTCTCCTCCGGATCCGGATGCGGACTGGAGGTTAAGCACACTGGAAGCATACATCGACAGGTTTGAAGGAGAAAAGGCAATAGTGTTTCTAGGTCATGAAACGTTTGAATTCTCTCACTACTTAGTCGGAGGCTTGCAAAACCTCTTCATCCATTATCATAAGAACAAGGATTTCGTCCACCGGATGAGTGAAATTATTTCCGATTACAAGTGCAGGGTTATCGAGAGAGCCATCAGGGCAGGAGCAGATGTAGTATTGACTGGAGACGACTATGCTAATAGGAAGGCGCCGCTCATGTCGAGAAAACAGTTCGAAGAATTTGTACTACCCTACTTAAGAAAAGCTGTTCAAACAGCTAAAAAGCATGGAATACCATTCGTAAAACATACTGATGGAAATCTTTGGCCAATTATAGACATGATCATAGACTCCGGGATCGATGCGCTTGACCCAATAGAACCGATAGCAGGGATGGATATAGGAGAGGTAAAGGAAAAATATGGTAAAAGGATAGCTGTTATTGGAAATGTTGATTGCTCCTATGTTCTTACTTTTGGCAGCGAGGAGGAGGTTGAAGAGGCAGTAAAAGAAACGATTGCAAAAGCCTCCCCGGGCGGGGGGCACATCATAGCATCAAGTAACAGTATCCATCCAGCCGTGAAACCGTCTAACTACCTGCTAATGTTAAAACTGGCAAGGAAATACGGTGTTTACCCGATTGATGAAAAGCTGATCGAACAGTATAAGAGTAAAAAGTATATAGCTAAATACTTAGGCTAGATACTCTGCTGGAAAATCCTCCTCTAGAGGCAGTGAAACTGATTTCTTTCTTAGAATGGAGATGACTCCAGCTATCGCTAATTCTAATGCCTTTCTCCCGTCTTCCCCCGAAACTGGGACAGGCTTGTCTTCTTTTACACATTCTTTGAAAGCTTCAAGTTCAAGGAAGTACGGATCTTTGGCTTCCAAGATGATTCTTTGCCTTTTTACTGACCCTCCGGTTAAGAAGATGTCGATTTGTTTAGGATTGTCACTACCTATCCGAATCAATCCCTTGGTACCGATAACCTCCAGATTATAGCTGAAAGGATAACCTTCAGGCATTATCCAACTTCCTTCCACGTAAGCACCAAGCTTGTTTTTAAACAAGATGAAGGCTCTAGTATGATCATGAGAATAAGCCCTTCTTACTAAGGTTCCGCCCTGAGCATATATCTCTACAGCGTTCCCAAAAGTCCATATGAAGAAGTCAAGATCGTGAATACTAGTGTCTATGAAAACACCACCTCCCTTGTTGGGATCATTGTGCCAATCTTTCCATACGGAAAAATTATGAGCAATCAGACGATTGGCTTTTGCAAAAACAGGCATTCCAATTTCACCATTCATTATTAAACTCCTGGCCATTATGTATTCAGCCCAGAATCTGAGAACATGAGCAACCATAAGTTTTATTCCGGCATTCCTAGCCTTGTTAATCATGCTTTCGGCATCTTTAAGTTTTAATGCTATTGGTTTTTCAACAATAACATTCTTCCCATATTCTAGTGCAGTCTCCACGATCTCTTTGTGCGTATAGGTTGGGGTGCACACATCCAATATATCTACAGAGCTGTCCTTTAAAACTGGGTCGAGGTTTTCGTAAAAATTCGGTATATGAAATTTTTCACTCATCTGCTTAGCCCTCTCTCTTTCCACATCTACGCATGCTAAAAGTTCTACACCACTTATAGATTTCCAGCGGTCAATGTGAACCTGCCCTATGTTTCCACAACCGATAACGGCCACTTTTAAGTCACTCATTTCATCTCAGAAAAACCCTCTTAGAATATAAATTTTACTCCTACGCATATCAACCGTATGGGATAGGGATGTGTCTCCACTAACTCACTCACACTTATATTAATATTAAAATTATAAATTCATCTTTACTAACTATACGTGACTGTGGTTTTTTAAAATAAAAAAAGTTTTCGGATTAAAACCTAGCGAACCATGCGGGCAAAGCTGTACCGAAGAAAGTTATCAAGGCGCCGAAGAGCACTAAGCCGCCGAAGCCTATGCAGGCTCCCGTTGCCATTGGCAGCCATCTTTCTTCAAAAACTCTTGCACCGCCGAACTTGAGAACCGCATACTTTATAACGAAGGCTACAAGCCAAGTTGGCCACCACCCGTTCGGGAGCATCAGCATTCCTATCGGGTTTATGAAGAACCAGGTGAATCTAGCTCTTAAGAAGTAGATCAGCGGTGTGACGACTATTCCGAGCAATGCATAGCCCCAAGTTTCTTCTACTGTGAGGGCTGGAGGAGTACCGTATGTCCAGTTGTATATTCCTGGGAGAGACCAGTCATTGTAGCTTATCGAGTTGATTCTAGAATATCCTCCGAAGCTCGTCATGAACCATGGCCATATGAAGTAGACCGCAACTAGCGTTGAAAGCAGCGAGATTATGGTGATGTAGAGAACTTCCTTTCCTGACGTGTTGGTCTCGTAAGCCATCTTGTAGGATTTGAATCCATGGTGCATCGCCATGGAGCTCATTCTAAACCCTGTGCCATAGCTGTAATACATCAGTATCGTGTTGAAAGCTGCTGGAGATGGTCTGGGGCCCCACTGGCCTAGGAAAGTGCCTGTGTCAAACACTAGGTATGAATAGGTGTCTACGCTTGGCATGAACTCCTCAACTTCACCCATCATCCTTGTCCATCCAAACATGTAGAAAATGAAGAATAGCGGTATGAATATGGCCATGATTATCGGCGAACCTGTGACGGTGAACAGGATGACTTGAAGCAGGTATGTGCCTATGGCTCCCCAGGCTAGGAGTCTATAGGAAACTCCATCGTCCTCAGCCTTTTCCCCCTTCAGACCCTTCTTGAAGATTTCCAAAATATGCTGCCTATACTTGACCACAACGGTAGCAGCCAGACCTAGTGATAGACCTATCCAGGAAAACTGCATCCATTTAAATGGGCCCAGGTTCCAAGGATATGCAAACTCGTTACCTGCTCCCGGTGTGAATGGGGCTAGGCCGGTTCTAACAGCTAAAGTTTGATAGATTACACCGAAGACAAACCAGTAAAGAACTGCTGTGGCCAGTGCATCTAAAGGTATGAACTGTGCTACGAACACGTCAGTGACATAAAGGTTGCCGGAAGTTAATGCTCCGGGCAATGGGCCAGATGTTATAGCCAAAAGGTCTACTGGCCAGTTTGTGAGGGCATTGCCTCCGAAGGCCAGTGGCCAGAAGTTTATCACCTGCCCCGGAATCGAGAGCAATGCTCCAATTATGAAGCCTATCCAGAAGAGCTTCGTCAACCTAAGTCTAAAGTTGAAGAGAATGGGAGTTCCCTCTTCTTCCTCCGTGTAGTATTTAACAAGATACGTGTGAGGCGCTATGCCTGGGAAAGGCAGTCTCTCAGTTTCGACTAATGGCTTTCTAAGGAAATAACCCCATATTGCCATTCCAATGAATTGCCCTATTCCCCAGACTATCCAGAAGAGAATTGGAACTAGCCAAGGACCTAGGTTGAAGGTGCCGCCATACCAGAAGGCACGCATCACCACGGGATCCTTAGGGACAATGAAGGCAGGGACTTTCTCATAGAAGACACTTTGGTATGCTTCGTTATTTAATCCAGAGGTTGAGAAACCTATGTTCCAATGTGGAAGCGGAGTGGTGGTCCAATAGCCGAATCCGTATGCAGCATACATTCCACCTGCTGTTATGAAGCATACCACGAAGAATAATGTGACCTCCTGTGGGGAAAGCTTAAAACTTTTAGACATTTTGGTTAGTAAGTAGAATATTACTATATGCCAGAAGAATGGCAACGGGAATATTAATGGATAGTTCCACCATGCTCCGAAGCCCTGTATTATTAGGTTTAGAAAGTATCCTACTGGAGGAATCAGTATTGCGGAAATTATGATCCATGTTTTCAGGCCAGAAGGCTTAACCCTTTCCTTTGGAGCTGTTTCCCCCAACTTCTATCACCTTTTCACGCAAAAAAGTAATTTCCATCCGTAAATATAAAGCTTACTCCCATTATTTTCCCATAATAGGCGATGGAGCAAAAAGATTGAAGATGAAAAAGCGTCGGCACTTAGTTTTAAGCCATTTTGCATGCCTCGTCACACGCAAGCCATTAAAGCGATAGTCATTAATCGCCCGCGATTCTCCTGTAAATGTAAAAGATGATGATTCCAGTCAACCCTATGATTATCAGCAGCAACGGGGGAGACAGGAAATCTCCCAGTGTTTGCACGATCAACCAAACAATCCCGATGAATAATATTGCGAGAAAAACCACGAGCACGATGCCAGCCTTATCACCGCTCAAGCCGGACACTCAACCTGTTTTTATAAATTATTGCTTTATTAACCTTATGAAGTGAATCCGACTGAAACAATAAGGATGGAAGCATACTTGATGAGCATCAGTTGAAAGACCGAAAAGCCATTTCCATAGGGCTTGATGGAGGAAAGCTTGTAACACGCGTCCTTTTTCTAGCCGGGCAAATTAATTAAGGTAGTAGGCATCGTGCTGAGAAAGGCTTATGAATCGCACGCCCACTAAATCATATTTAATCCGTCGCTATCGTAGAATTAGAAATTCGACACTTATTAAAGCTTAAATAATACGGTCGTCGATAAATGCCGATGAAAGTTGGAGATATTCGATAGTTTCTCTAAGTCTGTCGACTACGTTTCGAAGCTGTTGTCAAGAGGATCGGAGCTCATAGTAATGATAATAGTCAACATAATTCCGATAGTCAACTTCATCTTCCTAGGCTACTGCGCCAAGATTTTTAAAGAGGGCCCCGCTAAGGACGAGCCGCCGAAGTTCGAGAATTTCGGAGAACTCTTTTGGGGCGGGTTAAAGATATTCATCGTAGGGCTATTGTGGGCATTACTGCCAATAATAATACTGGTTTTAGCGTTCGTCCTGGCCGCACCCTGGTACTGGATTGGCAGTGGACTTGGTTTCGCTCGACTCGGAGTCACGCTGATCATCGCCATTTTCATAGCACTCTTAGCCGGCATAGCCGTGGGGATATTTGGAGTAATAGGTCTCCTTCTCGCAGCGAAGACCGGGGAAATAGCTAAAGGGTTTTCCTTCCAGCAGATAATGGCGGTGATAAACAGCGTCGGCTTCGCCAACCATGTTATCTGGGTGATCATGGCGGCCATCATAGCGTTCATAGTGGGCCTGGTTGGAACGATTCCGCTAATCGGCTGGCTCATCGCCTTAGTCGTATCACCCCTGCTCGCAACCTTCCTAGTTAGAGCAGCAACACTCTTCTACTCGGACGCTGTTGAAAAAACTCTGCTTCCCCCGCCTCCTCCACCTCCACCCGTTTAACACCCTATCCAAGTTTTCCCCGCAAGCCTGATGGAAAACTTTTTTCTCCGGTTCTTGCAGCACTTAACATGCTTCTACAACCATGACTGGCAGACGATTATGTGGCAAAAACATAGTGCTTCAGAAAAATTCTCCCAACCTCTTCCTCACATTTGAACCCGGCGGAAATCCTACATAAATGTTTTTTAAATCAGAAGGCGTTTTACTCGTAATGGAAGACTGGGTTAGAAGGATTTTCATAGAAAGAGCCGACCTTTTTCTCAAAATTATGAACGAGAGATGGCCTAGAACAGAGGCTCTCGTCGACGGGATGATAAGGCTGCTTAAGGATTTCGGCGTTGAGGGTGGAAAGGTCTTAGACCTGTGCTGCGGAAACGGGAGGGTTGCAATATCCTTCGCCAAAAAGGGTTTCACAGCCGTAGGTATAGACTTATCCCCCACGTTTATAGAGGACGCTAAAGCGAGGGCGAGGGAGCTAGGCGTCTCCAAGAAGGTTGACTTCATATGCGGCGATGTTCGAAGACTCCTTAGCCTAGTGCCAAAGGACTCGTGTTTCAACGTGGTGACCAGCGTCTGGACTTCAATAGGCTATTACACTAAGAGCGAAGACCTCGAGGTTTTCAAGCAGGCTAGACAGCTAACTAGAGAAGGAGGAATACTTTTCATAGCTGAGACGGCCCACAGGGATTCTCTAAGCCTGAGAGTCTGCCCCTCGTCATTCACGATTCACGAAGATACTGTTCTGGTTGAGGAAACAAGGTGGGATGCGAACACCTCCAGGCTTAGAACAACATGGTCTTTCTACGCGAAGAATGGTGACAACCTGAAGTTCATCGACAAAATTACGTTCGAAATATACATCTATAGCTTAAGCGAGCTCGCATCAATGTTGAAAGAAGCAGGCTGGGAAACAGTCGCAACATATGGAAACCTAGCCTCGAGGCAACCATTCACACCTTGGACAGAGTTGAACCTTGTTGCGAAAACCATTAAATAAGAAGCATGAGGATGAAGAATAATATAACTGTTCACCCTTTTCATAGGTAAACTACCTCTTACAGAACTTAATAATTCAGAAAGAGAATAGAGAAAAGAAAATCAATGCA
>JAGTRG010000025.1 GCA_018396435.1 Candidatus Bathyarchaeota archaeon | reverse complement strand
GAATAGCCAGCCACCTCTCCCTAGGGGTCATATCTTCTTCGATACTGTTTCGCAAGGTAAAACCTCCTTACATTAGCGCATCTTTCAATTAAAACTTTTCCAGTACTCAGAGATTAATATGAGCGAAGAACGGTTAAATTAATCATAAAGCTTGTTGAGAAGAGTTAAGGTGAAAATGCCTTATATAAAAGTATAAATTTACTGTTAGACGTAAATTTTTAAAACTATTTACTATTGGCGGCAAAGGAGCGGACGCTAATGGAGCTATTTTACATTGGCTTTACAGCGAGCCTCCTAGCTGGCTTAGCTACCGGCGCTGGCGCCCTACCAGTAACATTAGTGAAGAGGGTTCCGGATAGCGTGCTTGATGTATTGTTAGGCTTTGCCGCAGGAGTGATGCTGGCTGCAACAGCATTCAGCCTTCTCGTGCCAGCCATCGAGATGGGCGGCCCATTGGTATCGGCTGTAAGCCTTGGGGTCGGTGCATTGGTAATCCACCTCATAGATCGTTTTGTCCCGCATTTTCATCCGGTAGCAGGGGTTGAGGGGCCGCCATCGAGATTATCACGCGTTTGGCTTATGATCATCGCTATAACGATCCATAATTTTCCCGAGGGCTTGGCTGTCGGCGTGAGCTTCGGCACTGGCGATATTTCGGCCGGCTTGATTATAGCTATGGCCATAGGGCTGCAGAACATGCCGGAGGGCTTAGCTGTTGCGCTCCCCCTCTTAAGAGAGAAGTATAATGTTTCTAAAGCCATTGGTTACGCGACTTTAACCGGTCTTGTTGAGCCGCTGGGGGGATTGCTGGGATTAGCCTTAGTCTCAGTATCGCACTCTTTTCTCCCGTGGGGGCTAGCGTTTGCTGCTGGAGCGATGCTCTTCGTTGTCGCCGACGAGATGGTACCTGAAAGCCATAGGAAAGGTTTTGGTCGGGAAGCAACATTCGGTCTCATAACCGGCTTCATCATAATGATGCTCCTAGACTCCATGTTCAAGTAGGCGAGCAGAACAAGTTTATATAACTCCCAGAAGAATACGTCCTTTATGGATGGAGATAAGCCCCTGCTCATAGTCGGCTTCGCCGGAAGCCTGAGGAAAGCATCCTATAATAAAATGCTTCTGAATTCAGCGTTGGAATTGCTGCCTAAAAACGCTAAATTGGAGATTTTAGATCTAAATGGGCTTCCATTATTCAATCAGGACCTAGAATTCGATATGCCTGAAATAGTAAAGTGGTTTAAGGGTAAGATTAGGGAGGCTGATGCGCTGCTTATAGTAACACCGGAGTATAATTCCTCCATACCCGGCGTGCTTAAGAACGCGCTTGACTGGGCTTCCAGGCCTTATGGGGATAACTCCCTTGATGGTAAGCCAGTTGCGATAATGAGCGCTTCACCAGGGATGCTGGGTGGGGCGAGGGCTCAAACGAATCTTCGCCAGATACTCTCTTCTCTTAATGCCTATGTGGTGAATAAACCCGAGGTTATCGTGAACTTTGCCAATGAAAAGTTTGATGCAGACGGAAATTTTAGGGATGAGAGGGCGAAGGTCTACATTAGGCAGCTTCTGGAGAACTTGGTGAAGCTGGCTGAAGCATTGACGGCTAATGCTAAATCTTAAAATGCTTTAAGAACTGGGTAATAGAGGATATGGAAATTGATATAATTCTCCGCACAACAATACCGCTTTCCCTATTAATAGGATTAGGCTTCCTCTCCAAGAAGGCTGGTTTTCTAAGACATGGGGACGAGAGGGTATTAAGCGCCTACATATATTATTTTGCGCTGCCAGCATTATTCATCGTAGATCTCTCAGGAATAAGGTTTGCTGAGGATAACATAAAATTTATAGCCGCAGGAATTTTACCTATAATAATAATCCTTACAGTTTTCATCATGCTTTACTTCATAATCCGCTTCTCTAGGAACACGCTTTATTTACTCATATTAAGCACAGTCTTCGGAAGCTTCGTCTTTTTTGGGATACCATTCGTTGTATTTGCTTTTCCAGCTGAGGGTGAACTCCTCGCGACGCTATCTTCCTCAACGATATCTATGCTGGGTGTAACGATCTCGATTACAACGCTGGAGCTCTATAAAATGGGCGAAGCGCCGATCGTAAAAGGGCTTAAGGCTACCTTACTTAAATTATCTAGAAACCCCCTCATCCTCTCTATACTGACGGGCTTATCTCTCTCGCTCGCCAACGTAAGAATACCGGACTTCATATCTATCCCACTGCATATGCTTGGAAGCACAACAGTAACAGTGGCCGTCTTCATGTTAGGCGCTTTCCTCCATGGAAGGAAATACGCTAATCTCTTCGGAGCCTTTAAACTTAGCCTGACAAGAATAATTATCCTTCCACTTCTAGCCACATTTGTCGCATCAATCCTTGATCTACCGAAAATTCAGACAGCAGTGCTAGTAATTATGCATGGAGTTCCATTGGCGGTCTCCATGATGGTGCTCAGCGAACGCTACGGCTTCCAAGAGGATACGATAGCCTCGCTGATACTTATAGAGTCGCTTGGAGCCGGTATATACTTAAACATTTGGCTTCTAATACTTGGCCTCATATAGAAAAACCCGTATGTATTAAAGCCCAATTAATATTTTAAGTCTGCTCTGATGTAAGCCATTTCATGTCCGGCTCAAATCCAAGCCCTATTTTACTTGGCGCATAAAAGTACCCTTTAGATGGCACCATCTTCTCTTTATTAAAGGTTTGCTGTATAACTGCAAATTTTAAGAGATATTCAATCATTGGGCAGACGGATTGCGGATGGGAGAAGATGATTGCTTGAGAAGGCTCCGTCCAGCCTGCATGCGGAATAACCGGTATTCCCTCCGATGATGCTAGTGCACAAATTTTTCTCATCTCAGTTATGCCTCCCACCCATGTTACATCTGTCTGTAATATATCTACTGCTTCATGCTTCAGTAGTTCTCTTACACCCCACCTGGTATATTCATGCTCTCCTCCCGCTATTGGAATATCCGTCACCCTTCGAAGTTTAACATAGCTAACAATATCATCCGGCATAAAGGGTTCTTCAAGCCACGCCGGCTCGTACCTTTCGATCTTCTTCACCATCTTAACGGCATATGGCAGCGTCCAGCTCATCCAGCAATCAAGCATCAAATCCACATCGTATCCAACAGCGTCACGAACCGTTTTCACAATCTCGATGTTTCTCTGCATTCCCGCTGGACCGCTTCCAGGACCGTGGCGGAAAAACCACTTCATAGCCGTGAATCCTTCCTCAACAACCTCTAGGCTTCTCTTAGATACTTCTTTCGGGTTTAGGGAGAAACCGAGCATACTAGCGTAGGCTGGCACTTTCTCCTGAACTGGTCCGCCTAATAATTTAGCAACCGGTTCATTCATGGCCTTTCCGATCAGATCCCAAATAGCGCAGTCAATCGCGCTTATCGCCATGATGCATTCTCCCTTTCGCCCATGAACCTGATATCTATACATAATGTCCCATACTTTTTCAACAGCGAAGGCTTCCTCGCCGATAATAAGACGCTTTAGATCTCGCATGATAATATTGGCAATATTATCTGATATGGGACCGAAGATTCCCTTAAAGCCTTCATCAGAGGAGATTTCCACAAAATTTTGCTCAAGAGTTGTTGCTCCGCCGAGAACCCTGGGGCCTTCATTTCTAAAGCGTTCATAAATATCAACTGGTCTAGCTAATCGCTCTTCCCAAAAATCTTCACTGATGGCTTCTTGTTTACGCAGTTTAAAGCAACGTACATCTACAATCTTCATCTTAACGCTCTCCCAATAATAATGTTAAAATTTTGAGGGATTGAAACTTATTTCATTCATTCCACCTAGTTTTCTCTGATGATCTCATAAACGTTTTCTTTTATTTTCTCAAACGCTGAAATTATGTCATCCATATCGTCCCTAGAGCCTAAGAGAACATATTGCGGCAGCCATAGTCCCTCATAGTAGCATGCTTTCTCCGCTGCAGGCATTTTCACATTTGAATAGTCCATTGTTTTACCGTAGTGTGGGCATGAGAGAGGGCACTTTTTAAAATATTCTAGGTACGGTTCCTTGTAAAGCGGCTTAGAATACCCAACGCTTGCAGGTATGCCTTCTGCCTGTAAAGCTCTTGCAATTGTTGATTTCGAGATTCCGCCGAAGGCTTCGGGGTTAAATCTGAATATATAGAGATGGTAGACATGCCTCGTTACACGTTCATCATCTTTTAGGGGTTTTACGCCGTCTATTTTGGAGAGCTTACTGTTTAAGTATCTGGCATTTTCTATGCGTCTCTCAGTTTGCTCATCAAACCGCTCCATTTGGGCTAGAAGCATGGCGGCTTGGAACTCAGTTATGCGGTAGTTTGCTCCTGGAAGGTGGTGTTCGTACCATGCTCCTTGGGGTATCCTTCCGCAATTATGCAAGGACCATGCCTTAACGTATAGATCTTCGCTGTTGGTTACTATTATGCCGCCTTCTCCGCTGGTTATGTTTTTGCTCGATTGGAAGCTGAAAGCCCCCATTTCACCTATTGCTCCAACCCTTAAGCCTTTCCATTCTGCTCCCCATGCTTGACATGCGTCCTCAACGATGTATAGGTCGTGTTTTTTCGCCAGCGAGAGGAGAGCATCCATGTCGGCCGGTCTGCCGCCTATGTGAACTGGCAGTATCGCCCTTGTCCTTTCGGATATTAGGGTTTCAACGCTCTTTGGGTCGATATTATATGTCTCCGGGTCTATGTCTGCGAAGACCGGTATAGCATTTACGTAGAGCACCGCGATCGCCGTTGCCATGAACGTGTAGGATGGAACGATAACCTCATCTCCGCATCCTAACCCGAGAGCTCTAAGCGAGATTTCAAGGGCAGTTGTTCCGCTTGTTACCGCAATCCCATATTTGGCATGCTGGTAGGCCGCGAATTTTTCCTCAAACTCCTTTTTCCTTGAGCCTCCTACACCCCAGAATCCACTTTCCAAAACATCTTTTAAAGCCTTCATTTCTCTCTCGCTGAATATGGGCCACTTTGGAAAGGGTTTTTTCCTAACCGGTTCTCCACCCTTTAGGGCAAGCTTAGCCAATTCTTTCCCCCAATCTTATCTTCCAGTAACCTTTATGGTTGCCCTTTAACAAATATTTATTGGTTTTACTCGTTTTCTTAGTTATTTTTTGCTGCTTAGTTTCTTCTGAAAATCGTTTCGGCATTTATGCATTCAAATATTGGACGTTTAAACTTTAGGGATTTAATTGGCGGGCTCTTTAGAAAGCGGTAAGCGGCAATTATTGCGCTGTATTTGATTCAAGCGCGATGGCTCTTATCCATGATGAATCTAGATGTGCAATTTTCAGCGGTAGTCCAATGAAGAAGACCCTTTTCTTCCTTATCTTGTCCAGATTGATTAGGCCCTCTATTATTGGTATGTCGTTTTCTAGAAGAGCTATGTGGGTTGCTGGTTTAATATTTGAGTTTGATTTATAGGCTCTTGGATCATCCGGCTGGACCCCTTGAACTCCAAGCATCTTTATATGTTTACTTGCAAGGTATTCAGCTGCTTCGGGCGTCACGTATGCTGCGCCGGGGCTCCACATGAGCACAATATCGCCTTCCTTAACCTCCGTAAGGTGTTCTGGTTTTATGGGAAACCCGGATTCATCTGAGCCCTCAGTGCCCGCCGCCTCAAATTTTAAGACTATTGCCTCACCCATGAACTTTTCCAGGGGGATTTCCATGCAGGATTTAAGTCCCTCACGGAGATGAGATGGTCCCTCAACATGCGTGCCAATGTGGGATTCAGACTCGATGAAATGCATGTAAGTTTTATCCTCGGCGTTTATGAATTGTTGAAGATTGAATTTCCTAATTTGATTTCCACGGATAAATTCTCCATTAACTTTTAAAACGTTTGGTTTGATCTCCGCAGATAAATCGATGATGCTGTATTTTTTAATTGATTCAATTATATCTTTAACCATTTGATTCACCGAATAAAGTAGGTTTTTCTTGCATTTATTATTTTTAGGAATTAATGTTTGATTAATATTAAGGTATCCATTTAAAACAACTTCATAAACCATGAAAAGAATACGTTGAGATATACTGATAGAGATAACTGAAGCAAGAATTTTTCGTTTTTATTTTTGCCAAAAAATATTAAAAGGTGAACTTTAAAAGCACGTATTACTAAATAATTAAAGATGAAAATGGCAGACTACTTAAAACGCTTCAATGAAAAGTTGAGGGAGAGGTATCCTGGATGCTTGGTTAAAGTTAAAGATATAGAGAAGATTGAGCCGAACGCTAAGGAGTACTTGAACAGGCTAGCCAAAGCTGGCTTAATCGAAAAAGTTAGGTGGGGTTGGTACTGGGTTCCAGAGGATATTAAAGATCCATGGGATTTCTTTGAGAAGGATAAGAGATTTAAGATAATTTCACGCCAAACGGCAGCTTCACTATGGAATAACGATTTTGTTCATAGAGAAATCTATTCATTAAAAGTTTTACACAAGCCTTATGGTAGGGCTTTAGAGGAAATTGCCAGGAAAAGAGGCTGGAGTTTTCAGATAGAATATGTAAATAAGCCAGCAAACTATAGAAAAATTGGTAGATTATTTATTGAGAATATGGATGAAACCATAATCGAATGCATGAAAATATGGGCTTTCATAGATGCATTTTCAACTTTATACTTAAACAGAAATAAAATTAGTTTAAAGGATTTGTTAAAGAAAAGCTATTGGAAACGAATTAAAGGAACAAATATTAGGGTTAGGCAGGCTTTAGAATATGGTTGCAGCTTAATTAATGAATTGATTAGTAAAGAGATATTTAAAGTCCGGAAGCCAAAGTTGGAAGATAGTTATGTTAAGCGTGAAATAGAAGAAGCGGTTAGAAGGGTTGTTGAGCTTGGCTAAATATGTTGAAATTGTGAGGAAGAGATAGCTAGGCTAATGAAATTTCTATCTGAAAAATCGAGAGGCTTTGAAGATCCTAAGCTAATTTTGATAGGAGGATACGGGTTAAGAGCATTCATCCCTTATATTAGGTCAACAAGAGATTGCGACTTTGTTCTGAAGAAAAAGAACTTAAATAAAATAAAAGATTGGTTTGATGGGGAAGTTTCGATTGAAAATTTTGAGCAGAAGGACCTTTCAGGATATATGAGATGCGTCAGGATAATAAAAATTGGAAAAAGAATGTTGAAAGTTTCATTAGATTTTATGGAGGGGGAGGTAACTGGAAGGACTGAAAAAGATAGAGTGAAAATAGATGATAAATTCGTTTTAGAATCTTGGAAGATAAAAATTAGAATCTCTGATGAGGAAATTGAAGTTAGAGTCCCGAGCTATAGAGATTTCTTCATCCTCAAAGTTTTTTCGGCTAGAGCAATTGATGCTAGAGATATAGCAACCTTTGTGTGGAAGAATGGCTTGCCTGAAGGATTGAAGGAAAGAGTTATAGAGATAATGCCTCATCCAGAAGTTTTTGGGGAAAAACTTAGGGAATCGATATTACCAATAATTAGAGATAAAAGGTTTCTGCTCTCTTGGAGAGGAACATTTATGACGATGGAATTTAACGAAGAAAGCAGAAAACAAGTTATGGAAAAACTATCTAAACTGAATTTTTGAAAGCAACTTGAATGCTTCATCATCCTCATAATTTTCCCTCAGATTGAATAAGCTAAGTCATCCTATAAATCTCCACCCTATATTCTATGTTTCGCATAGCATGACTAAAAGCCTTAACCCATTTGTTTCACTCCAGAAGAACCCTCTTGATTTTTTCCATCTCTTGATTGACGTTAGTTTTTCTCTTATGAAACATCATTTAGTAGAATGAATGTTTGATTAATATTGAGCTTTGCGGAAAACCATTCTTTCTTAAACAATATTTAATTTATTAATTAATGTGATATGAATTACAAAATTAACAAAGGTGATTTAGTTTGAAGATAGTGGTGGGCGGCATAAGGCATGAGACTAATACTTTTTCAACCCTTCATACCGGCATTGAGGATTTTCAAGTTAAGAGGGGTTCTGAAATTTTGAGTGAGGAGCCGTGGCTTGATTTTAGAGAGGTTGAGTGGGCTCCTACGCTTCTAGCCTACGCTTTCCCCCATGGATTAGTGGAGGAGAGCGCCTACTTGAGCCTCAAAAGCGAGCTTATTGGTTGCATGGATGCCTCCCTCCCAGCCGATGGGGTTCTCCTAGATCTTCATGGGGCTATGGAGGTTGAGGGAATTGGAAGTGGGGAGGCTGACCTAGTTAAAAGCATTAGGGAGATTGTTGGTGAGGATACGCCGATAGCGGTAAGCCTAGATCTGCATGGGAATATTTCGCATGAGTTGGCTGAGAAAACCGATGTTCTAACGGGGTTCCGCACCGCTCCACACGTAGACTCGACGCAGACTAAGATTAGAGCTTTGATGCATCTTATGGAGTGTATTAAAAAGGGGTTGAAGCCCCTAAATGTAATCGTGAAGATACCTATGATTTTGCCGGGTGAATTCGCTGTAACCGGTATGGAGCCGGCGAAGTCCCTTTATAATAGGCTTTACGAGATTGAGCATGCGAATGGAATTATTGACGCATCGCTCTTCATAGGTTGCGCATGGAGCGACACCCCAAATACGTCGCTTTCCGTCGTGGTTGTCGCAGGTGGGAGGGAGTATGGTGAAAAAGCGCGTAATATAGCCAGAAGCCTAGCCCGAGAGGTATGGGCTAAACGCAGGGGGTTTGCGCCTGAAGTTACGCCTCTACCAGTTGATGAAGCTGTTGATGCGGCCCTCAGATCTAGGGATAGACCCGTGCTTATTTCTGACACTGGTGATAACGTGACTGCCGGAGGGGCTGGAGACACCGTTGTTCTTCTTGAGAAGCTCCTCCAAGCTGAGGCCGCTAATGCTTTGGTGGATGGAATAGTTGATCCAGAAGCCGTTTTCCTGTCCGCTCAAGCTGGAAGGGGCGCAAGGGTCTCCCTGGATCTAGGTGGAAAGCTCGATAGGCTTAACAGTCACCCCCTAAATGTGGATGGCGTAGTTGCCTACGTGGATTATCCCAAATTAGCCGTATTAAGGGTTGATGGGGTTGAGGTGATCGTAACTTCGAAGCGCAGGGTTCTTGCGACACTAAAAGAGTTTGATGAGGCTGGAGTGAATCCGATTAAGAAGAAAATTATTGTGGTTAAACTCGGCTATTTATTCTCCGATCTACGTCAAATAGCCAAGAAGAACATTTGGGCTTTAACCCCAGGCTTCACATCATTGCAGATTGAGAATCTGCCCTACAGGCGGGTTAAACGTCCAATATATCCCTTAGATGAAGAATTTGAATATTACGAATTTTAAACGTTGCCCTCGATAATCAGCATGGGAATTTTTCCCCTTCATCCAGCATTGCTAGGTAGTTTTCTATAGGCGTGTAGTTTGTTACCGTGTTTCCTGAGCCTAAAGCGTATCCTCCTCCAGCAGAACATTTTTCAAGTATTTGCCGAACGTAGGTTTTAAGGGGTTTTACTTGCAGTCTGGACAGCTTATCCACATCTACGCCGCCAAGTATGGCTATTCTATCGCCGTAATTGTTTTTGGCTTCCCATACCGGCTCTATTTCATCCTGAAAGGAGTGTTTGGCGTCTATGCCCACGTAGCCTATTAGATCATCCATTATGTTCTTGAGGTTTCCGCATGAGTGGAGAATGAATGGCAGCCCTCTCCTATGGGCTGCGTCTGCGCATTTTTTCTGCCATGGGAAAACATTTTTTCGTAGAATGTCAGGCGGGAGAAATGTTCCCTTCTTGTAGCCCATGTCGTCGCCCATTCTTAACGCAATAAGCCTATTTGTTTTCAATATTTCCTCGTCAACCTTAACTATTATTGCTCCTACCCTCTCAAACATTTTTTCTATAAGCAACCTATCCATGTAGAGAGCCTTGCAGAGGGGCACCAGACCCATAAGCCAGCTCACATGTTCGAAGACCCCGCCTGCAACGCCGCCCACTATGCCCATATCTTCAGGCAGGAGCCTTTCCAACATGTCGAAGTAGGTTAGATCAGCCGCCTCATCCGGGTAAGGCCATGGGTAAGCTTCAAATTCCTCCATGGTTTCTATTTCGCCTCTGTTCTCATCCTGCCATTCCCTTACACCCCTAGAGAGGGGCGCTGTGTCTCTGGCCCTGAGCCTATTTGTTCTTGGAAGATTAAGCGGAACCTCTAGGGGGACATAATCGTATCCCATTTTGCGATAGAATTTTATTAGGGCGGCTACATGTTTCCTCTTCAATTTGGGGTTGAGGCCCTGATTAATTGCGGGTACGGTTTCGCCTAAAATTGCCTCCATAACCTCCTTATCTACAAAATGCTCATAGAATGGAACCCTGTCAGGTTCACCCTCCCTCTTAAGGATAGTTGTAAGTCTACGGTGATCGGGTTTTCTCATGATAAGCAAGCCGCCTTAAATCTTGCATGTCGTATAAAAGTTCATTCCTGCCCTGCTTAAAGCCTTAACGTCTTTTAATTCTCTTAACAATTTTCCTCATTCTCTTTATGGGGTTCCCAGACGCTCATCTTGGCAACTTTCGGCATTAACTCCTCTAAATATCTTTTAGAATTGATATACATGACGTCAAGTTTCCCCCTCATTTCAGCCCTTCCGCCTACATCTATGCCTATATATCCTTGATACCTATGTTTTTTGAGAGCTTTCAGCATGCTTACCCAATCTATGCTTCCTTTCCCTATTTCTAAATGATCTTCAGTTAAGAAGTCGCTGTCGCTTGCATGCACATAAAAAATCCTTTTTCCAAGCATCTCTATGCATTGCACTATTTCCATTTTCTGAGCTGCCAGGTGCGCTGTATCAAGAATAGCTCCGAGATTCTTGCTGTCCACCTCTCGCATCACGAGTTCCAGGGCCCATACGTTTGGCACGTTTTCCCATGTTCTAGGTTCAATGCAAAGCTTTAAACTGTGATCTTTTGCCATATCGTTGCATTCAGAGATTGAAGGGATCAGCACATTGTTAAAGTATTCCCAAAAGTCAAATTTAGGATCAACCCTAAGCTTAGGAGCGTTGTAGGCATACCTGAACTCCTCAGAAATATCATAGACAGGTTTAAGGTATATGGGGAGGTGGAAAGTGTCGATTTGAATCATATCAGTTTCGAAGAAGGACCCAAGCTCGCAGCCAATCTTGAAATCCTTTAACGCTTTCCGCCGCTTCCCAATGTTTAATGACATTATATCTGGCAGGACTGGGACAAAATTAATCATCTTTATCTCGTTCTCCTCGCATCTCTTCTTGATGATTGATTTATTTTTTGCGACGGTGTAAAGTTGGGGCCCTACTCCCTCAAGCTCCATGTATCTGAAGCCCATCCTCGCCGCATCATTGATGGCTAGAAGGATTTCATCAAGGCTGGGTACATATCGATATTTGGTTATAGCATATAACCAGCACATGGATAAGTTCCAAACCATCCTTCTTTCACCAAATTTCTATTTTATGCAAAATATTTTCAGCATTCTATGCCGAGTATTTGCGCAGCGGTTTTACCAAATATTTTTTCACTATCATCTTCGGATATTCCAATCTCTCTAATAAGAGTTCTCCATGTTATTAATAGTTGGAGATATTTCTCGGGGGGTGCATCTGATCCCCAAAGGAGCTTGTCTGGCGTAATTCTTATCCATAAATATTTTCTTATATTTAGCGCTTTTATGAAGATTGCCGCTCCAGAAACGTCTAACCACATGTTTGGACAGTACTGGGCTACTCTGTAAGCCTCCAAGAACCATGGGTCGCCCATATGGGCCGCTATTATCTTTAGCTTCGGAAAAACCCTCGCAATTTTATCGAGATATGCAGGGCGCATGTATGATGAGGATGTGCCTAGATCCTTATCCTCCTTAAATGACATTATGACGCCTGTATGAAATAGGATGGGCATAGAGTAATCCTCCGCCTTTTGGTAGTAAGGCATAAAGTCCTCGTGGTCATATCCTTTGGTTGGAACAATCATTTTTAGGCCTTTAAACTCCCTCGAGTATAGATCATCAACTTTTTCAAATGGGCTCCTTCCGGGAAATATAACCCCAAAACCGATGATTCTGTCAGGATGCTCCTTAAATGCTTCTTCAACAGCCTCATTTCCAGGCATTCCGTCAATACCCAGCCCACTCAAGCAAACTTTGTCAACGCCGGCTTCATCCATACCGTTTAATAGCCTTTTAAGAAAATCCTTCCCACCCCAATAATGGTTATGCACATCAATTATCATATCCATGCACTCATTTTTATTTAAAGGCCGCCTTTGGTATCAGCTTTTCGGGCTCATTACTCTTCCCCTGATTTTTTAATCAGAGAACCCGCACTAACAGATCTAGGTTTAGAGGCCCTCGCATCTCTGAATCTGCGATTCCGCCTAATACAATATGCGAAAGTCTTTCACTCCTTTTCTTCTTCGGCTTCTTCTTTATGCACTGGCTTTGTTGATATTTCCCTTATTAGGGGCTCTTGCCTGCCTCCTTCTATCTCTATTTTTGCGCCTGGATATTGCTTTTCAAGCTGTTTTCTGAGCGCATTCACATCCGTGTCTTTGCTGACTTTTGCCTTCACCCTTGTGCCTTCTGGTGTTTGAACTACACTTATGGAGTAGCCTCCCACGGAAGAGTTTTCCCCGAAATCTTTAAAGAAGGATTCCATATCCTCGAAAAAGTATCCTCCGAAAAACTCGTCTATAAGGCTGCGCCTACGCTTTTTCTCTCTCTGGGACACAGCCCTTAATCACCCTGAGAATAAAAATAAAAATTAAATAATAAAAGTTTTATCTTAAACCTAAATTCTGCCTGCGTCAGATCGCGCCTTTTCCTCGCTGCGCGCTGATTTTATCAATTCTTATCGCTGAATTTGGACAATAGGTTTTATTTATGTTCCATGCCTTGAGACCGTTCCATTTATAACTTTCAATTCTCTTAATGAAATTTCAAAAATGGATACCCTTTTAACCCCCCTCTAGGCTTTCAATCCTCTTTATGATGTTCTAGCCTCATAGGGGTTCATATGGCAATAATAGCAGCATCCTAATATCGTATTTTGCGCCTCAGCGAATGAGGAATTTAGTTAAATCAATCCAGCGGGATACATGCTTGCCCTCAAATTTGCTCAATAAAAATAAGGCTATTTTAAAAGTAAATAAATTTAAATTTGTATTCTAAATAAAAATGGATATGCCTTTAGTGCCGAACTTAGAATTTTATTGATTCCTCACTTATTCCATTCTTAGTTATTATCAGCAGGTCTATTCCATCCCCGCTCATAGCGTCTCTGCTTATGGCGGATTTAATGGCCTTAATTGCAAGTCCCTTACCATCCTCAACCGTCATGCCGTCCTTATATGCTTCTTCAAGAACGCCTATAGCAACCTCAGCCCCTGAGCCGACGGCCGCGTACTTGTCAGGTATTGTTGAACCCATAATGTCAAGCACGTAGAGCGACGGGCCCTCATCGTCAACCCCGCCAATAATTGTCTCCGTTATGAGCGGAAGCAGCCTGCTATTGAAGAGAAGGTTCGACATAACCTTCGCTGCGGCTTTAACGCTCATAGGTCTACTAGCTTCCATCTTAAAGAGGCTAGCGTAAACCCCAACCTCACGGGCCAATATCTGCATGTCTGAAACTAACCCTGCGCATGCTGCGCCTATATGCTCAGAGATCTTGAAAACCTTCTTCCCAGCCCTGCTCATCACAAAGTTCCCGTACGATACTCTTTTCTCAGAAGCCAATATAACCCCATCTGAACACGTGATTCCAACGGTTGTCGCGCCAGGAATGGACAAATACTGAGCCTGATTATTCAACGCACATCCTTCCCAACTATTTAACGTGATTAATGTTCCACCGAGACTAATAAACAATACGAGTGTTATTAAAATCTTACTCCTCAAACCAAACCTAACATCCCCTCTCTTAGGAATGATGAGGGGAGATAATTGAATATAGAGTTGGGAAAGATTTTTGGGCTTTCAGAAACATCATCGCCGTAGGCCCTTTCTTTGGGAGCTAGCTTAATTTATTATATGATCGAAAGGAAGCCAAATCTAACCCAAGTGTGCGTCACACTTTTGCATTTCTACTACTAAAATTATTGTAAATAAACCAGCCAGATCAATAAAGCGCCTTTTGAATTTGATGACTTAAAATTTGCGGTAGTAATAAATATTTTTTTAAGTGAGTGGCAAATTACCTAAAAGCGTGATGATCAATGAGTAGGTCCAAGGTTTATTTTGTAAGCGCTAATGTGCCCATAGATTATATTCCCCAAGTCCCGCCGACTAAATGGTACACCCACAGCCTTGTGTATCAAACTAAGGAGCTGGCTGGCAAGATACTTGAAGATGTAATTTCACCCGGTGATACAGTTGCCATTAAGATGCACTTCGGGGAACTTTATACCCAATGCTACATTAGACCAATCTACGTCAGAAAAGTAGCTGACAAAATTAAGGAAATAGGCGGCAAACCATTCGTCTGCGACACTTTATTCTCCGGCGGGAAAGTTCTCTATGATGAGCATGGTGAGGCTTCATGGTCCAGAAGATCCCTTGAGGAGGGGTTAAAAACCGCGGTAATGAACGGCTTCACATCTGAAACAATGGGATGCCCGGTGATCTTTGCGGATGCACCTAAAGGGTTAAAATCCGTAGAATTTGACGTTAAAGGAAAATTTATTAACAAGGTTTATATTGCTCCAGCAATAGCGGAAGCTGATGTCCTGCTAAGCTTAGCTCACTTCAAATGCCACGATGTTATGTCAGTAGGCGGAGCCCTTAAAAACGTCGGCGTAGGGTGTCAGTCAAAACAGGGAAAATGGTGGATACATCATAATGCTAAGCTGGAAATAGACGAGGAGAAATGCGATGGATGCGGTGAATGCGTACCCATATGCCCAACAAAAGCGATAGTCTTATCCAATAATAGAGCCAGAATACTCACAGAAAAATGCATCGACTGCGCCTTCTGCGTAGATTACTGCCCGCAAAAAGCATTCACATCGAGAAGCTTCCCCGACATACTGGAACAGCAGGCAAGGGTGGGGGAGGCTGCTGCCGGCGTCATTAAATATTTCCAGGGCAAATGCGCCTTCATTAACCTTGCCATAGATATAGTCCCACTATGCGACTGCGACCCGTTCGTGGGGATACCCGTAGTTCCAGACCTAGGAGCTTTCGCCTCAAAAGATCCCGTGGCAGTTGACAGAGTATGCATAGACATGGTAAATGATTCCCCTGGGATCCCCGGCTCGATGGCTGAGGCGTCAGGCGCAATGAGGAGGGGAAGTGAAAAATTTAACGCTATTGCAAGGCTCCGCTGGAAGGCAACGCCGGGCGCAACGCATGTGGCACCAGACTGGAAGATCATGCTGAATGCAGCTGAGGAAGCCGGAGCTGGCACCCAGCGATATGAATTAATAGAAGTAAACTTCGGGTATCAGCCAAAATAGCTTAGAAATCCATTATGGAAACATGTTTAAATGTTTAGAAACATAATTTCAAAAATTATAAGTATATACAAAACTAAAACGGAAAATATATTCAGATGCTAGCAGAAGGCTGCGATTTTGATTAAAATATATGGAAAAGTGACGGATTTCGAGGGTAACCCGATAGAGGGAGCAACTGTTGTAATTGTGAGCAAAGAGTTTGAAGTACTTTATCAAACATTCTCCGATGGGGATGGCAAATATAACCTGAACGTTAACGAGGGAAACTACATTGCCTTATGGGCATGTAAAGATTATGCCGTAAAAAACCTTGAGTATTGGGCGTGGAACATCCCGGCCTATCAGGATTTGGAAGTTAATCCCCGCATCAACGGCCTCGAAGTTTACGCAATCAACGCCTGGATGCCTCAGGGCGGATTACCCTCAATGCAGATATATTTTCGACCTATGAGCCTCAAAAGATCAAGGGAATTTACGCAGCGTCTCGGCATCGGATTCCCGCCCTCACCGGATGAGATACGTAACGTAAGCAATAATTTTAGCACAATTGACATTGCACCGAACCTAACTAAGAACGAAATTGAAGTCATCATAGACAATCAAACAGTGAGGGTTCTCGAAATAAATAAGGTTAAGGAAGCGGCGGGTGGGAATCAGTCAATATATGGTTATTTAATTCAGACAGCTCTACCTGTAAACTCAAAAACCTCAAGAAACCCAGGTTACAGTCAGATCCGCATCATAATAACCGATCGTGAAACAGGAGAAAAGGGAGAGGGATGCTTATTCTGCAAGAGAATCTGGGAAATGAACAATTGGATATGAAAACAGTAAAACGACGGGCTGCAACCACCCTCTAATAGATTATTTCCTCTCTAATCTTAACTCTATTACCAACTACTGGCACGCCTTCCTTCTCCAGCAGATTTCTTCTGGCCTCAACCTCCTCTCTGGTTTCGCCCACTATTCTACCATCCGACCTAACAACTCTATGGCATGGAATTACGGGAGCCAGCGGGTTCTTATGAAGCGCGTTCCCAACAGCCCTATACGCGCGGGGTCTCCCAACCACCTCGGCTATTCTCTTGTATGTGCTAACCTTGCCTATAGGTATCTCAAACGTAGCCATCAGAACAGTCCTTTCAAAATCCGACATGCCTGAAAGATGCTTAAGCAGATCTTCACGTTTAACCACGGCAGCTCCTCCTCATGAAACCTTAATATTTCCAGGCTCCTATACTTTTTACTTTTGCAGCCTATAAATCCTTTCCTGCAAGCAAACACCGCATATCATTTAACTCACC
>JAGTRG010000024.1:353-17054 GCA_018396435.1 Candidatus Bathyarchaeota archaeon | reverse complement strand
TGATTCGCTTCTCCTATTTTATTAGCTATTCGACACTCTTCCCCTTTGTCCGCCTCCCTATAGAAAACTTCAATGATCCTTCCCCGCTTATTCTCAAGCAGGTAGTCTATGTGCCAGAACTTCTTCTTGCCTTTTTTGAAATGACGCGCTACTCTTTTCTCTAAACTATTTTGGGCTGAACCAACATAGGCATAAAATCCTCCTTCAAAAAATATTTTTCCAAGGGAACCTATGTTTATAGCAATATCTCCGTCAACCAATATTAGAAGAATGTAAACCCCTTTCACTTTTAACGTCCCACCTGTCAACTTATATATTTGTGATGGTGAAATTATTTATTTGTGCCTAATCCATCAATCACAATAAGAAGGGCTGAAACCTCAGATCTGAAGGAAATACATCAGATAGAAGTTGAATGCTTCTATGAAGATGCATTTTCACAGTCACAAATGAAAGAGATTATTAAAGACCCGGGCTTCATATTTTTAGTTGCCATCATGAATGAGAATATTGTCGGCTTTATAATAGGAGGACTAGAAAATTTCAGGGATAAAACCGTCGGGCACATATATTCCATTGATGTTAAGCCGGAGTATAGAAATAGGGGCATAGGTTCACTTCTATTAGAATCCATGGAAAATCTTCTGGTAGAAGAGGGTGTTAAAGAGTGCTATTTAGAAGTGCGCGTCGACAATATGGCGGCCAGAAACTTATATTTTAAGCATGAATATAGGTTTTTTGAACTTCTAAGCAATTATTACGGTGCTGGAAAAGACGGAATTAGGCTAATTAAGAAATTATCTGTGAAAGAATAATTTTAAATCTACAAAAAAGAATGTAAAATTGATGGAGGGATAATAATGGTTTACTGCGCAAGGTGCGGCAAAGAGTTATCTGAAGATATGGATTACTGCCCATACTGCGGCGCACGTCAAAAAGCAATCAGCCGAAAAGAGTATGAAGTGCTGCCGGATGATTTAATCTTGAAAGTTAAGGAGCTGATACGTAAAGGAAACGTCACAAAAATAATAGTTAAGAATGAACGTGATGAAACCCTGCTGGAAATGCCCGTCACTGTCGGTTTAATAGGAACTTTACTTGCTCCATGGGTTGCCGCCTTGGGGGTTATAGCGGCCTTAGCGACAAAATGTAAAATAATAGTTGAAGAAAAAGAGTAGTCGGCAATCAATCGGGTGAGGTTGGTTAATGTGCTTGAACTACGAATCGGCCATAGAGGTGCGAGAGCATACGAACCTGAAAATACTATACGCAGCTTTAGGAGGGCTATTGAGTTAGGCGTGAATGCTGTTGAGCTTGACGTCCGCAAAACAAAAGATAACGAATTGGTCGTTATACATGATGATAAAGTTGACAGAATAACCAGCGGTAAGGGATTAGTCAGCGAATTAACCCTTGAAGAAATAAAGAGTCTCGTAACTGATAAGGGTGAGAGGATACCGACGCTGGAGGAGGCTCTGGAATTCCTTGATAGGAAGGCCAGGATACTTATAGAGCTGAAGGAAGTCGGCGTGGAAGATGAGGTTATGAAAATTGTTAGAAATAAAGGTTTGGAGGACAATGTAATAGTAATATCGTTCCATGAGGAAGCCTTAAGAAGGGTTAGAGAAATAAGCGATAAAGTTGAAATAGGGTTAATCTATGTTAAACATAAAGATCCAATAAAAGCGGCGTTGGATCTTAAAGCGAACTATCTGCTTCCAATGTATAAGTTTGTGCATTCAACGTTTGTGAAGAAGGCTCATCAAAACGGTTTAAAGGTGATTGCTTGGACAATAAATACTCTTGACGAGGCCCAGGAATACGCAAATAAAGGAGTTGACGGGATAGCAAGCGATAAGCCGGAGATATTGAAGCAAATAGTGGAGCGATAAAGGAGAATCAGTGTTTAACCCTCATAGTTTTTATTTCAAATTGTTTAAGCCTCAATGAAACCTTTCCGTCCTGGAATTTAAGAGCTTTCATAGGATTCTCCATTAAATCCGTCTCATAGACTTCTCCAACCCTGAAGTTAAATTGAACTTCGGATTCAGCGCCTTCACCTGTTGCATCATAAAGTCTGATAACAATATCATTTGAATCTTCAGAGTTTTTAATGCATGATATAACAACATTGTCCGGTTTAACCTTCAGTAGGCTCCTCTCCTCCGGTTCGCTTAAGCGGCATTCTGATTCTGATCGGGCTAGAATTGGGTAGGCTTTAAGCGGACGATTCAATTCATAGCCAACTCTAAATGTCATAGATTTCTTCCAATCCCCTCTATGCGGATAAAGCGAATACGTTATCTCATGGACACCTTGATCCGGCCTCGGATCCGGACTGTAGCTTGTTCTAATCAACGTCATCCTCACTGTGTAGCCCTTTACATCGAAGCCATACTTACAGTTATTGATGAGGCTTAGTCCATATTCCTCATCTGAAAGATCAACCCACCTTAATGCGGGAACCTCTGTCCCATCAGGAGTCCTTTCAATATATGCGAAGGGTATTTCGAAGAATGCCTTAGATTTATCAAGTATGGGCGTGAAGGAAACCTTAAGCATAGGCGCTTCAGTTTCATCATCTGAGACTTCCTGCCAATTAATAATAGTGTAGAAATCTATTCTTGGAAGATCCTTATAGAGGCTTATATATTGATTGATCTCGGAGTTATGATATTTCCACTTAACTTTCACCGTCCCTTTAACAGGGCCATTTTCGAAGGGTTCAATTTCAGCGTTTCTAAGGTTTTCTATACGAGAGATCTCTCCAATAATCCAAGCTGACATTGGGTGAGGAACCTCATAAAGAACCTGCATAAGATTGCTGAGCACTGGCCTAGTGAACTGATACCTATCCTCTTTAAACACGAAACGCTTATTCATCTTATCATATAGAGTTCTTATTGTACCGGAAGATTTGTTTATTTCAAGCCTAAAATGCTCGTTTTCTAAAACATTATCATCTTTCGCTAGAAACGGCTCCTCTGATGCATCACCCTCAACGATGTAATATGTTATATAGCCTACTGGCGGCACATGCGCCAAGAATGTTAACTCATCGCCGTGCACTTGAACTGGACTTTTATATCTACCGTCATAGGATACAGCCACGGGATTTTGGGGAATCAAGTTTTTCGGAATCCTAACCTTCACAACATCTAGGCGGTCCCATGATAGGGTATTAAAAACTACTACTGGTAAGCCGTCTTTTGAAAAATCTATCTTGTCCGACAGGGTTTTGATTGCGGAATTAATGATTTCCTCGGACGCTTCAATAACCTCTTGCGCCAACATTCTCGGATAAACATAAGCCTCAGCGCTTCCACTTCCATCAAGGATATCATGGAACTGATTGAACAACATTTTTAACCAGGTTTCCCTCAAGCGATCCTGATGATAAATATCCGCGAGAGAGCACAGGATTTCAGCATCAACAAGCAATGCCTCACAAAGCCTATTGTAGCGCTTAATATCGCCATGCGTTGTATAGCATCCATCAAAAGTAAATTGTAATTCATCGTTAATTGTTGGTACAGAGAGACTTTTCTCCTCAATTTTCCTCTCAGCATCTTCAAAAAACTTCTGAGCGGAACTGAACAAAACATCCGGCATGGTGGGCTTCTTTCGAATTTCATAGGCCGCCTCAATATCCTCAATTGTTGCTCCGCCGCCATGATTTCCGGCGCCGTAAACGAACATGCTTATTTTTAGTCCGTAGCGCTCATAAAGATCCACGGCTAAATCAACAATGTTTTTAGGCGTCACAGTATTATTATAGACGCTTGTGAAAGCAAGAACCCTTGATCCATCAGGCCCTTCCCACCAGAATAACGGATGCCCCTTACCGCAACGCATGAAATAATAGTATTTTATGCCTGACTTCCTCAAGATCTGCGGTAGCGTCCATATGTGGCCGAAAGTATCCGGTTCCCAGCATATCTTAGGCTTAACATTAAATTTTTCATCAATGTACCTTCTAGCGTAAAGAAATTGCCTAATTAATGCCTCTGTTCCAGCCATATTAAGATCCGCTTCAACCCACATTGATGCTGTTATATCCCAATTGCCCTTCCCAGCATATTCTCTTATTTTCTCAAAGATCTTAGGGGAATTATCCTCTACAATCTTATATGTTACGGCTTGACTCTGTGAGAAACAGAAATCGCCGTACGTATCCATTAACTTAACCATCGTGGAAAACGTATCTCGAACAGTGTTAACCGTATCCTCCCATGGCCACAGCCAATTCATATCTATATGGGCATGGGCCACGAGGTGAACCTTAAATTCCTTGGATTTTTGGGAGAGAGCCGATAGTTTACTTCGAGCTTTTTCAATCTCATCAATTAAGCTTAACAAATCGCGCTTGAAAACGCTAGAATCGAACTCTTCTAAAACACTTCTGGCGAATTTTTCATCTAAGAAACTTGCAAATCTAATTTCCTGAATGAATGAGTCTATTTCGAATGCTATTTTTTCAACATTGCTGTACATGACATGGAATTCCGGAATATCAACCGGTTCAGCTTTTGGAAATAAATGTATTGCTATTACGTGCTCTCTTCCAGGCTCGGCTCTCTCATCTAACACTATTTTTGCCCTAAGCTCCATCCAGTATTCTGCGCTTAAAACTTTTCTTTCATCGACATAAATGTCACTTTTATCCAATATCGCTGAGGATGAAAGCTTTACCATAGAGTTTTGGGTTTTTATTCCTTGAACCTCTTCTGGAATCGTGACTTTGCATCTAAGCCACGCTTCACCTTTTCGGGCATCGAAACGGAGCGGTAAGGTAACAGTATCCCATGAGGAGCTGTCGAAATCCAATTTGTACGCCTCTGGGGCTTTACCCTGAAAAAACTTCCATGATATATTATTTCGATAATCGGTTAGCTCTTCATATTTCTCTTTCAGATTGCCTAAAATTGCTGTGAAAATATCTTTGGACTCTGAACTAGGTGTCATAATTATCCCTCGAATCCACATATAAAAATTGTCTATGGGGAAAATAACTTTATGTGAAAATAGGAGCTAAATCTTCTTCACTTATGATCACCAAAGATTATGCTCAGCAAATTCATTATAAGAGACGAGACCCTTTGTCTAACTAGCCTTTTAGCCGGATATTTTTGAGATCCTTTAAACTTTTATTTGCTGGCTGTGACTCAAATCTGAGGGATAATTAAGAAGATGTTAATTGACTAGGATCTTTTCTTCCATATTAACGCTTCTAATAATCGCATCTAGGGTTTTTAGTGCATAGTATGCGTCTTCAGCATCGGCGTGAGGATGGCTTCCTGAGATTATATATTGCGCGAAATGTTCAAGCTCCTCTACATAGCCGGGGCGGGAAACCCCTCTATAGTGGCTTCCATGCTCAAAGGCTAGTGTTTGTATGGCGGTGGGATCGGTTGATTCCATCCATCCTTTTCTGCTTGCATATTTTAATTTCTTAAATTGCTCTGCTTCAACCCATCCTTCCGTTCCTTGGATTCCAACACGCTCATAGAAAATTGGTGAGCACCCGCCTAGGACAAAGGAGCCAATAGACCCTGAGGCAAAATGTAGGCTGGCGGATATAGCGAGCTTCTTCCCTTCCACCACTATGCCTCTCGCCTCAACCTCAGCTATTCTTCCCCCTAGAAATTGGAGACAGTCCATTGGGTGGATCGCCTGGTTAAGCATGAAACCCCATGCATAAGGTTGCCCCCAAGCTCCCCTCGTGTCGGGAGCTAGGTATGTGGCTTCGAGGCGGAAAATCTCGCCGAAATCCTCCCTCTCAGAAATTTTCTTAAGTGCTCTGTGAATTGGCATGTGACGCCAATGAGTCCCAACCATGCAGATCTTTCCGGAGGCTTTCATCGCCTCACAGATTCTTCTCGCGCCCTCTAAGGTTAGGGACGGAGGCTTCTCCATAAACACGTTTAACCCCCTATTTAAGCATGAGATCCCCAATTCCTCGTGCATTTGAGGCGGCCCAACAATTATAACCCCGTCTGGAGATACCTCGCTAATCATTTCTTTGTAGTCCGTGTACCATTTTTTGGCGCCAAAACGCCGCACAGCCTCTTTAGCTCTCCCCTCAATTAAATCGCATGCAGCTACATACTCAATTTGCGGAATAAGCGTAACAGCAGGCTGAAGACTTTCCATCGAATGATGCCCGCATCCTATGAAACAAATGCGAACCTTATCCTCAACCATCTAAAGATCACCCGCCAATTATAATATTATTAAATAGTTTAAAGATCTTTTGAAAAATGGGGGTTGCCCTTAATATTCCAGTTCATATTTGCGCTCTTCCGCATAAAGCCGCGTACATTTGATAAAGTGGCAAAATTCTACTTTTAATAAGAAGCATTTACGTATTTTGTTAGTGACAAGTTGCATTGGATTAAAAAATAAATTGCGGATTTTTGGATAATGACATCAAAAATAAAAATGGAGAATTTTTAGGGGCTATATGGGAACGTTTACCCAGCTGCCTTTCTCCGCGGATTCCTGTATCGCGCTCATTACTTCTTGGCATTTTAATCCATCGTGGAATGTTGCACCCATGGGGGCTACGGGCTTATCGTTAACTATGCAATCTATAAAGTGATAGATTTCATGCACAAAAGTATGCTCCCATCCAATTATGTGCCCATGAGGCCACCAGTATTCCATGAATGGGTGAACTGATTCCGTAACAATTATTGTTCTGAAGCCCATTCTATCCGCCGGGTCTCTTCTAAAGTAAACTTCGAGCTCATTAAGCCTCTCGAGGTTAAAGCATATTGAGCCCTCTGTTCCATGAATCTCCAATCTCTGATAGTTCTTTCTTCCAGCGCAGAATCGAGAAGCCTCCAAGCTGCCTATAGCGCCGTTCTTAAATTTAACCAGCGAGATGAATGCGTCGTCAACATCCACTTGCCCCCTCTTTAAGGGATCCTCCGGCATCGGACGCTCTTTAATAAATGTTTCAGTCATTCCGCAGACGGAAGTTATGTCCCCGATCAGGAACCTTGCTAAGTCTATTATGTGGGAACCTAAATCTCCAAGAGCACCTGACCCAGCAACGCTCTTACGCAACCTCCAAACCAGCGGAAAGTTCGGATCCATAATCCACTCTTGGAGATAAACCGCTCTGAACTGAAGAATCTTGCCAACATACCCTTCATCTATAAGTTTTTTAGCCAATCTTATGGCCGGGACAAAGCGGTAATTGAAGGCGGTCATATGTTTAACACCGGCTTTTTCAGCAGCCTTGTACATTTCCTTAGCTTCTTCAACATTTATTGCAAGCGGCTTCTCGCACAGCACATGTTTTCCGCTTTCCACAGCCGCAATTGCAGGAGCTGAATGCATATTATTCGGTAAACAGTTATCGATGATCTCCACCCTTTTATCATTCACCAGATCTTTCCAATCAGTGTAGTAGGTTTCAAAGCCGTATCTTGCAGCGGCTTCAGCCACAGCATCCTTAGTTCTGCCAACTATGGCCACAAGCCTAGGCTTAGCTGGCGGCGGATAGAAAAATACTGGCATCTTAATGTATGCATTTGCATGCGCTTTACCCATAAAAGCGTATCCTATTAATCCAACGCCTATCTCCTTAATTTCGCCTGCTTTCCCCGTAACCTTGCCCATTCGCACAAACCCAACTTCTTTTTCTTCGGCCATAATTTTCACCACCAGATTTTTTCAAGAGGCGCCTTTATAATCAGAGGCTTCAGAAACGCTATACACTTCTCGCATCCATCCTCACGGCTCATCACTGGGTCTTCATGCTCATAGCTCAGTACATAGTTATATCCAACCTCTAGGAGCCCAGTCATTACCCTCTTCCAGTTTATGTCTCCCCATCCGACAACCCGAAATCTGAAGCCTCTATCCGGCCTACCCCATGAGCCTGTCGGTATGCATCCTGATATTGGGAGATTTTCCTTAACGAGCTCTGCATCCTTTGCATGCGCATGATAAATTCTGTTCCCAAATTTTTTGATGAATATAACTGGGTCTATTCCTTGCCAAAGCAGGTGGCTTGGGTCAAAGTTGAAGCCAAATTCCTTTTTACCATTTATAGCCTTTATTGCCAACTCAGCGGTTTCAATATTATATGCTTGCTCCTGCGGATGAACCTCATGCGCAAACTTAACACCGTGGGCTGCAAAGTGATCCAGTATTTCACCCCAGCGTTCAGCAAAAATCTCAAAACCCCTCTCAAAAATCTTCTCGTAGGCAGGCGGGAAGATGTACCATGCCCCCCAATTAGGTGCTCCTATGAAGCCGTTGACAACCGGCACATCAAGCGCAGCCGCAGCCTCAGCAGCCTTCTTCATACGTTCCATTCCGTATTTTATTTTCTCTTGAGGTGTACCCTTAAACCATTCATCTGTTGATTCATCGTGAGGTCCGAGAACAAGTTGACCTTCAAGGTGGTTGCTTAATCCAGATATGATCAGCCCATATTTTTCCACTGTCCTCTTGTATTCCGTTGCGCCCCCACTGAGAACCTTATCTATGTTTATATGGTTGCTTCCCTTCCACGCTGCTATTTCAACAGCTTCATAGCCAAGTTTCGACACGTAGTCTAGGACTTTTTCAAGGCTTAACTCGTTAAACAGTACTGTGAAAATTCCTATCTTCAAAATTTACCCTCCAATTTTGCAATTATTAATTTCAGCTATGTACATAAATAGTTTATTCGATTTCGAGATTTTCAAGCTCTTCTTCCTCCTGTTCTTGCTGTTCATAATTTTCCTCCAAAGCGTAACGTCTTGTTTTAACGTCGCAGCTAATTTTTCCTTCCTCGAAGAGTTTTCTTAGAGATTTAAAGACTATTTTTGGTTTTTTATTTAGCTTCTCAGAGATCTCCATTAGGGTTAGAGCCTCGGATTTGCTCAGAAGATTCAGGATTTCATCCTCAAGTTTACCCATTAAATCACCCCGTGATGTAATATTATTAGGTTTTAAGTCCCTTTATTAAACTTAATAATATGAGGAAATAACTAAAAATATCGCTTGCGATTTTTACTTAAGTAGTGGAAGAGTTGGGGAAATGTTCAATCTGCGGAGATAGTTCGCCTCTAATATCAGGCAATTTAGGTGTATGCGCTAAATGCATCAAAGAGAAGCCTGACGAAGCTCTAAGCTTAGTTAATTTAGCGCGCAAGAGAACCCGTGAAATCTTCGATTTACCCCCAAGCCCGCCTAGAAGCTCGGGGGGAATAGCGTGCGGCATGTGCGCAAACAAGTGCACTCTAGGGCAGGGAGAGAAAGGATTCTGCGGATTAACAAAAAACATTGCTGGACGGCTAGTGCGTTTAGGCGGAACATCAGATAAGGGAATTCTGGAATGGTATTATGACGCGCTTCCAACAAACTGCGTTGCATGGTGGTTCTGCCCAGGCTGTACGGGAGCTGGATACCCGAGGTATGCTTATAAACCATCTGCTGAGATTGGCTATGTGAACCTAGCTGTCTTCTATGGGGCATGTAGCCTTGATTGTCTCTTCTGCCAAAACTGGCACTACAGATACATATCCCAAAAATTAAGCCCACATATGAGCAGCGAAGATCTTGCGGACAAGGTCAGTACAAAGGTTTCTTGCATATGCTTTTTCGGAGGAGACCCATCCGTCCAGATGCCTCATGCAATAAAGACAAGTGAAATAGCGATGGGGAAAGCTGAAGCAGAAGACCGCATACTTAGAATATGCTGGGAAACAAATGGCAATATGATTAAAGAATTTGCTGAGAAAGCCGCTGACCTCTCATTTAAAAGCGGAGGGATTGTAAAGTTTGATTTAAAGGCTTGGGATGAAAGTCTTTATAGGGCTCTTTGCGGCGTGTCTAATAAGCCATCCTTTGAAAACTTCATGACTATCGGTGAAGAATATTTCAGAGATAGACTTGAAGTCCCGGTTTTAACAGCCAGCACGCTTCTAATTCCAGGATACGTGGACGTTGGGGAGGTTAAGCAAATAGCCGAGTTCATCTCTAACATAGATCCACGCATACCATATACGCTGCTCGCTTTTTATCCGCAGTATTTTATGGATGATTTGCCCACAACCAGCAGAAAGCAAGCCTATGAATGCTACGAAATAGCTAAAAAGTACCTGAGAAACGTGCGAATAGGAAATATGCATTTGCTTTCCTAGTTAGAGATATAATTATTTTTAAACTTGCAAGGGGCATGTTCAATGTTTGCTTAAACTTATATATTTCTGAGCTGTTTTTCCGAACTTCAGCATCATTCACACACCATTCTCGATCGGCTGAGGCCGCGTCCAGCCTATCAGATACTCTTAAAATATAATTTATAATCCTAGTAGTGAAAATAGTGATGCATATGCTATTAGCGGGGCGAAGACTGAGGATACAAGCGACATGACGGTGATCATCGTGTTGAGGGATGGCCCCGCTGTATCTTTAAATGGATCTCCGACGGTGTCGCCTATAACAGCCGCTTTGTGAGCTTCCGAACCTTTGCCTCCAAAGTTTCCTTCTTCAACATATTTTTTAGCATTATCCCAGAGTCCGCCTGAGTTAGCCATGAATAGGGCGAAGATTATTCCAGTAAGTATGCTGCCTGCTAGGAAGCCACCAAGCGCCTCCTTACCTAATACTAGTCCGGTTGCTATCGGCGCAATAATCGCCAGTAAACATGGCATCATCAGCTCCTTTAAGGCACCCTTAGCCGCTATATCGACGCATCTTGCGTAATCGGGTTTTGCAGAGCCCTCCATTAAACCAGGTATCTCTTTAAATTGGCGCCTAATCTCCTCAATCATTCTGAACGCATTTTTCCCAACAGCCAATATTAGAAGAGCCGAGATTACAGGCGGCATCATGGCGCCGATAAACACTCCTGAAATCACCGCTGGCTTCGTTATATCTATCATCTCCAGATACACAATTTCATTATAGGCCGCAAACAACGCTAAGACCGTAAGGGCTGCTGCTCCAATCGCGAACCCCTTGGTTATAGCCTTAGATGTGTTGCCAGCCGCGTCAAGTTTATCCGCAATCGATATGATTTCTTCACCTAAGCCTGACTGTTCAGCTACTCCCTTAGCATTATCAGATATTGGGCCATAGGCGTCTGATGATATTATCATGCCGACTATTGATAACATGCCCACGGCGGCTATGGCAACGCCATAAACTGGATTAACTCCGAAGGTGCTTGCTGCATACCATGATACGATTGTTGCGATGCATATGCCGATTATTGGTGGAATGACGCTTAAGATGCCATAGGAGAAACCAGTCAAAATATTTATTGCCGCGCCAGTTTGTGACGCTGCAGCTGTTTTAAGCGCTGGCGGCCTATTTATGGAGGTAAAATAATCCGTCGTTATGCCTATCACAACGCCTGCCACTAAGCCTGCTAGTACCGCTAGGAAAACTCCTAATCCCTGCTCGCCTAGTCCAATGCTATAAGTTAGTATAAACGTTAATATTGCAAATATAATGCATGTGGAGAATGTCCCCCTATTGAGCGCTGCGCCCGGATCGCCTCTTTCCCCAACTCTCACGAAGAATGTCCCAAGAAGGGAAGACAGTATTCCAAGGGCTGCAATTAGCATAGGTAGCATTGTATAGATTTCTGCAAGCGATCCCTTTGCTCCCTGCCCTATTATCATTGCCGCTATTATGCTCGCTATGTATGAATCTATTAGATCGGCACCCATCCCAGCTACATCGCCAACATTATCGCCAACATTATCAGCTATAACCGCCGGGTTTCTCGGATCATCTTCAGGTATTCCAAGCTCAACTTTACCCACTAGATCGGCGCCAACATCAGCTGTTTTAGTGTATATTCCTCCTCCAGCCTTTGCGAAGAGCGCTAAAGCGCTTGCGCCGAAGCTAAAGTACAAGATAATGTTCGGATCGGCGAAGATGTAGTATAATATGCTTATGCCGAGCAATGCCAGCCCAACAATTGAGAAGCCCATGACTGCGCCTCCGAAGAAGGCAATTGGGAAGGCTTTGTTTAAGCCCTTTCTTGCAGCATTAGCTGTTCTAACGTTGGCTCTAACAGCCGTATGCATGCCCAGATACATCGCTGCAGTTGTGCATGCTGAGCCAAACAAATAGGATAGAGCCGCATAAAGCCCATTTACCGGAGACGATTTACCAGCCGATAATAAAATTCCTAAAATAGTGGCCATTGCTGCAACGAAGATTAGAAGCGTCATATTTTGCCTCTTAAGATAGGCTTCTGCGCCTTCACGTATCGCATCCGCAATTTCCCTCATCTTCTGAGTGCCAGCATCTTGCTTATTCACGTATTGAAAAATGTAGACTGAGAAAGCAACCGAAGCCAACCCAGCTACGGGCGCTATTAACAGTAGTGAACTCATATTGGACAGCTCCTTAAACATTTCCTAAGAATTTACTAAGTCTCTTTTAATTTTTTCTTTTTTAGCGAAGCATAGTCTTTCAGAAAATCTTATTTAAAGCTGTTACATTTATCACGCATAATTAACCGCTCAAAATTAGAGTTGGGGGGCCATTACGGTAGTACATGCCGGACTGATCGGTTGCGGGGCGATAGGCACGGTTATAGCTGAGGCGATAGATAGCGGGAAAGCCGGAGAAATAAGTCTAGTAATGATTTATGATATCATCCGTGAAAGGGCTGAGAAATTAGCTTCTAAACTTAGTCATAAACCCCTTATAGCTAAGGATGCGGATGATCTTCTTAACAGGGATGATGTTCAGGTAGTTATAGAGGCAGCCTCGCAGGAAGCGGTTAAGCAGTATGCAATTAAGACTCTGCTGAAAAATAAGGATTTTATGGTGATGAGCACGGGGGCTTTACTTGATGAACCGCTACTTAACAACATACTGGAGGCTGCTGAAAATAGTAATAGGAAAGTTTATGTGCCCTCAGGCGCAATAGTTGGACTTGATAACGTTAAATCGGCAGCAGTGGGGCGAATTGAAGAGATCACGCTAACAACTAGGAAGCCGCCGATAAGCTTTGAGGGGGTGCCATACGTAGAGAGGAGCAAAATTAACTTATCATCACTTAAGGAGCCGCTTGTCTTGTATGAGGGAAATGCTAGAGAAGCCGTTAAACTTTTCCCTCAGAATGTTAATGTTGCGGCTTCGCTGAGCCTAGCAGGTGTAGGTCCTGACAAGACTAAAGTTAGGATAATAGTTGATCCAAGTATAAAGCACATAGTTCACGAGATCCATGTGAGAGGGGATTTCGGTGAGATTTACACAAGAACCATAAATAAGCCCTTTCCAAACAATCCGAGAACGAGCTATATAGCCGCCCTCTCAGCCATAGCAACGTTGAGAAAGATAAGCGGAAGCATTATTGTTGGAACTTAATTTATCAGCGTCAGTTTAAAGTAGCTAAGCCTCAGTTAGCAGGTTTAATATGGCCAGGGTTGCATACAATGCCTCCTCCGTCCGCACAGTCTCAGTGGCCTGTCCGGGCACCGTATTAATTATAAAATCCATGATGTCGCTCAGCTCAAAGCCCTCCTGCCTAACAATTTCCTGAAGTCCTTGCGTTGGAGACCCAAAGGCTACGAGCACTCTCTTAGATTTCATCCACTTTTCTAACAGTGCATCTTTAACCTTCATGAACGGCTCACCCCTTCTGGAGGTTGCAATAGTGACATCAAAGTTGCCACTCTTAACCATTCGGCTGAAAGGCATGCTGGAAACCTCAACTTTGTATCCCCAGTAAACATCAATATCCTCTGGGCTGGCTAACACCGCCCTTGGATCATCACCACCACTGATTATTTTGACCGTGACGCGTGCTCCTACGGGTGCGCTGGTATTTGCAACGCGGATCGGTTGCTCTACCCCAACGTCAACAAGCAGCCCCATCTTATCTTTCGAGAGGACTATGCCTTCTCTGAATTCGCCTACTCTAAGATATTTTTTCCTGTTCTTTATAGGATGATGAGGCGTCCTTAGCGGCGGTAAGATGCCGGCATAGCGCAACTCTGGCACTATCTTGAACAGTCTTTTCCTAAGATACTGCGGTGTCTCCATGTAGGATAGGATCATTGCGACAAACCTTAAGTCTCTAGACTGATCGGCGCCAATAATGTCCGGGTAAATTACGACCTCATCGATGCGGAAAATCGCTAGCGCCCTACCTATTAAGCCGACTTTAAGCGTTTTCTCTCTCTGATGCGGGATATCCGACACTATTGATGCGGGTATGGCTACGCAAATCTTCAGATTACGCTTTAATGGTGGAGCCGACAGATTCTCTCCCCTTATATTTCTAATGTTCTCAGAACAGTATAAAAATTGGATGGAAATTGTTGTTTATTTTATATATTCCTCAAAAAGTTTCTCCGCCTCATGAAGAGGCGTAAACTTAGCTGGATGCTTGAACGCATATGCGGATATTGGGAGAATATGCCCTGAATCCCCCCTATTCAAAGCGATTTTAACGCTGCGTATAACGTCAAGCAATATTGAGCCAGCGTTTGGCGCATCAAGCGTGTTTAGCCTTAACTCAATCTCGAATGGTGCACCTCCAAAATATATGCCAGAAACCCACATGTAACTGTCACGCCTATTGCCCAAAAACTCAACGAAGTCTGTTGAGCCAGCCACTACTGAGGCTTTATAGGGCAAAGTAGATTCAACAGTTTTAGTCTTAATTATCCGTTTTGCACCCCAAACCCGTTCAATATCTGCCGACTCCGTTCCCCCTCCAACATCCAGCTGATATGTTTCCGAAATCAAAACGCCTCTTCTAGTCAGCGCCTCAAGAATAGCTTTATGAATTAATGTTGCACCGACCTGATCCATCAGGTCATCTCCAACTATCGGTAATCCAGCCTCTTGGAAGCATGCATCCCAAGCCGGGTCGCTTGCAATGATCGTGGGCGTCGCGTTAACAAAGGCGCATCCAGCTTTCAGCGATTCCTCAGCGTACCAGAGCGATGCTTTCTGCGCCCCACCCGGCAGAAGGTTAACAACCATCTCTACACCGCTCTCCTTAAGCTTCTCAGCAACATCAACCTCTTTTGAAGTATCAACTTTAATTATTTTTCTAGCATACTCGTTCAACCCATCCATAACTGGCCCCCTAAGAACTTCCACACCTAAACTTGGAACTTCAGCAAATCTCGGGGCATTGTTTGGCGGAGCAAAAATTGCCTCTGAAAGATCTTTCCCAACCTTCCCTTTTGCCACGTCGAAGGCGCAGGCGAATTCTATGTCTTTAGGATGGAAGCCACCTATGTTTGAATATTTTAAACCTGTCAAACTTTCCTCGTCGATTCTGCAGTAATAGTATACGCCTTGGACAAGAGCTGATGCACAATTACCAACCCCAATTAATCCAACTTTAATCTTCGCCAAGTTGAATCACCCAATAAAGGAAAATATTGAAAAAGAAAGATATATAGCCTTTTAATTTCATAGAAAAATTTGGTGCTTTCCAAATTTGGATAATCCAAAGATTAGCTTCAAAAGTGCCTTAGTTACCGGTGGCGCCGGCTTCATAGGAAGCCACCTAGTTGATAAGCTGATGGAAAGTGGGGTGAGCGCCACTGTACTTGATAATTTAAGCGCTGGAAAGCTCAACAATATATCAAGGTGGCTTAAAGATTCAAAGTTTAAGTTCATTATAGGCGATGCGCTGAACCCTAGCGATATTAAGAAATCCATGGATGGTTGCGAAATTGTTTTTCACTTAGCGGCCAACCCAGATGTGAAAATAGGGGCCTTTAATACGAGGATTGACTATGAACAGAACATTCTTGCAACTTATAATCTTCTAGAAGCCATGAAAGAAAGTGAACACTGCAAAAGAATCTTGTTTACTTCCACATCAACCGTTTATGGAGAGGCGAAAAAGATGCCGACGCCTGAAGATTACGGCCCGCTGAAACCCATATCGCTCTACGGTGCCTCCAAGCTGGCTTGCGAGGCGCTGATCTCCGGCTATTCCCACCTTTTCGGATTTAATAGTGTAATATGCAGACTTGCAAATATCGTCGGTCCTAGAAGTGGACACGGCGTCATATATGACTTTATAAACAAATTGAGAAGCAACCCGAAGATCCTAGAGGTTCTAGGTGATGGAACGCAGAGAAAATCCTACTTATATATAAGAGACTGCGTTGAGGCGCTTCTTGTAGCATCTGAAAAGGCTGAGGAGCAAGTTGAAATATATAATGTCGGCTCAGAGGACACCGTTAATGTGGCAACGATAGCAAAGATAGTAATTGAAGAGATGGATCTAAGCGATGTTGAAATAAAATATACTGGCGGCGTAGATGGCGGGAGGGGATGGAGGGGAGACGTCAAAGAGATGCTCTTAGATATATCGAAAATAAAGATGTTAGGATGGAAACCCAAGTTAAATAGTGCAGAAGCTGTAAGACGGACGGCCAAAGATATAATTTCAGAGATTCGCTAAGACAATAGCGAATATTATAATTATTTTATCGCTTTCTTCAGGTCTGGGACATGCCTTCTCTTCTCCACTCTTTCGCAGAGAGCGTGCGCTATTAACGGCAATGCGATCGTGGCGTCACAATAGCATGTGACTTTTCTGCAATCCTTGGAAATTTTTCCCCATGAGATAGCCTCCTCAAGCGTGCATCCTGAAAGTCCGCCGAAAACAGGGTTATCCGTCGTTATCTGTATGGCATATTTATGCGGATAATACCATTCTCCTGTCGATTTACGACGATCGCCATTTTTCCCTTC
>JAGTRG010000024.1:0-343 GCA_018396435.1 Candidatus Bathyarchaeota archaeon | reverse complement strand
CATATTTTTATTTTTCAACGTTAAAGAGACGGCTATGAGTTGAACTGTATCCTTTGGGACACCCCCACCAATATAAATTACGCCAGTTTTCTTGCTTAACTCCCCCACTCTCATCAATTGTTTAAAGTCCTTCATCCCGTCGATTACTAATCTGTGCCCCCTGTTTAATGCTAATAGGAAAGCTTCTCCATATGCGCTGTCAGCAATTGCAGGGCAAAAAACTGGAACATTATATCTCCAAGCTGCGGAAACAATGCTGTCAATACCTTTTTCGTCAAGGTATTTTCCGAAAATTGATAGGAATTGAGCGGAGGAATAAGATTCATCTGGATCTTAGTTAGTT
>JAGTRG010000023.1 GCA_018396435.1 Candidatus Bathyarchaeota archaeon | reverse complement strand
AGCCTCACTTTTATGAAGTTAATTTCAATACATTATGTCGCGAGGTTTTAAGTTAGCATCCGATTAGTTCAATCGGAGGATGTCATATTTATCTCTCACCCGAAAATCGGAATAACTTAACGCACGCCTTTCAGTTATTAATCTAATGCTTTATTGAAGACTCAATGCTTCACCATGTTAAAGAAGACTAGAATCCCAACATTCTTTTCTCCAGAGGGATTTTAAGGTAGAACTCGGGAGAATAAAGAATAAATAGCTTTGTCTTTCCTATATATGGAACGCTTGAAGCCTAATCAACAATCACGTAGAAAAGTGATGGCTGCTTGAAGATTGATCTCCATGTTCACACGGTTCATTCAGATGGCAGCGGAACTGTTAAAGATGTTTTAAGGACGGCTAAGTCTAAGGGATTAGACGGCTTAGCGATAACGGATCATAATACGATTGAGGGATATTTTGAAGCCGAATCATACGATTTTAGTTTACTGGTTTTACCAGGCTATGAAGTGTGTACAGACGCTGGGCATGTGCTTGTGATAGGGCTTGAGAGAACACCGCCTAAAATCGAAATTATACGCTACGAGGACCTCATAAGATGGGTTAGGAAACTAGGCGGATTAACCATCCTAGCACACCCGGCTGCTGGAAGAATACACTTAGATAGGTGGATACGTTGTAAGCCCGACGCTGTGGAGGTTTTAAATGCATCATATCCTATATGCAGATTCTTCATGAAAAGGAGCTTAAATATTGCCGATAGACTTGAAGTGCCAAGCGTCGCTGGAAGCGATGCGCACTGTCCCGAAAACGTAGGCAACTCTTACACCGTTGTTGATGCAAGCAACCCCAGCAACTACGATGTTATTAAAGCTATTAAGTATGGAAATGTGAGTTTTGAAGGGAAATTATCCCCCTTCTCAACCAGAATTAGAGCGGGATTGGGATACATGCTTTCTGTCATGCTGCCGGGCACACATAGCTAACAACGCGTGGCGAAAACGTTTCCTCTTAGGTTATCCAGCGTATATATCCGCTATTCCGTTCGAGTATATGTGGTTCAGGGTTAAGGTTTTATCGACCCACCTACCCGGTAGTTCGACACTGTAGCCGCCATAAATGACATATCCATTTTTACTCATCTGGTCATATGTAAAAAGGATTCTGGGCTGACCGCTTTCTCCATTCAGGTATCTGAGCCCTTGAAACTCGTCAACCCTCAAGTTAAAGTAGCCTTTAAGTATGTAAGCGATCTTCACATCACATGCAACAGTTCCGTCGCTGAGGACCGTTTTAACCCATCTGGCAGCCCTATATTCCTGAACCCTATAGAGCCAGAAGTATCCCATATAGCGTTCCTGAAGGTAGATTGTGGCGTAAACGCCGAAAATGTTTAGGGACAGCATGAGGAGCATAACTATTGCGATGCTTGCTTTAGCTATTTTACTTAGCCTCCAGCGCTCATAAAGCTCATGAAACCCGATTGCTAGGAGGATGGCGACTGGCGGTAGAAGGAAGTTTATTCCACGGTAGGTTAATGTTAAACCTAAGTTGGGATCTCTGCTTCCGAAGACTGCGTATCCCTCCAGCCCGAGAACTGATGCAAGCCAGAAAAGCGGCATAACGTAATGCTCGTCGTATGTTTTTCTAATAGACTCGTATCCTAGAACGCATAGGGGCGCCGCCGCGATTAATGGTCCTGCATATATCATATAGTGTGCTGGCAGCATCGGGGCACCTGGTATAAGCGTTCTCACTGTTGTGAGCCATACGAAGAGGAGAGTTAAGGCGAGAGCTATGATGCATACGAGAGCCATTATCGACCATTTTTTAATCGGTGGTTTAAAGGAGAGACATAGTGCCAAAGATAACGTGAGCGTTTGGTAGGAGAATGCTGAGAGCCAATCTATGGCGGATATGAAATCAAAGGCCCAGTTTGCGTAGAGCAAAAAATATATGAGGATAGATAATGCAAGCATCATTGGAAGCAGTAGGCTGCGAATTTCAACGTTTTTCCCTTTTTTCTCCCCAATTACAAGCGACCCTAGGATCGCAGAGCCTAAAATGGCTACTGTAAGCATCGCCGTAAAATAGTGGGATAGAACGAGAGATGCTGATGTTAATGTAAAAAGCAAAATCTTTTTCCAAAATGCTACGTCTCGATTTAAATATAGAAGGATAAGCGTTAAGTAAAGCGGGTGGGCATATGTTTCCCCCTTAACCCCAGCTGTTAGGATGATGTCGCTGAAGGAAGTTGCCAGAAAAAGCGATGCTAGCAGCGGGACGCTCTTCTCATGGTATAGTCTACATGCAGCTGCATAGAAAATAAGGATGGATGATGCGCCCGCAAGCGGCACACAGAAAGCCATAGACTGAATGGGTTGAAGCCCGCTCACTACGGAAACCACCGCCCCAAAAAGTTTTTCGCCAACATAGTTGTGTTGGCTGCCGAAAACCTCCATATCGTTTAGGTAAACAGGCGAGTACTTAAGGAGGAGCTCAGCGTATCTAATTGAGGGCCAGGAATCCACGGAAAAGGGTAAACCGCTAATCAGGTGAGGATAAACCCTTAGGATTGCAGCGACCGCGAAGGGTATAAATGCGCAGAATATTAGTTTCATGTTCACTTCGATTTTTTTAGATTGCGAAGCATTTGTGCGCGTCCTTTTAATAATCAGTAGCACGTTAGAAACCATAATTAAAAGAAATAATGATGCAATTGCAGAGGCTTTTTCGATCCCTAAAGGCGTATAATTAAGCGTTAACCCAATTAGAGGAATTAGAGCCAAACTTGTACTGACTGATAAAGCCGCCCTTTCTATTGGATTAACTTCGCCCTCTGGAAATAGCATATGGATGACTGCGAAGCCTAGGAGCAGAACGAGAAAAAAGGTTAGGAGGAACACGAGGTATATGTAAGGTCGCACATGTGGAAGTAAAAATATCGCTAAGGTTATTACGATGGTGAAACCTATAAAGATTTTGGGATCATACGCTGTTGAGGAGGGAAAATAGATCTTCAAAGTGGCTGAAGCCCCTCCTTATGCTTCTTATTGTTTTCATCCAAATAAAATATTCCATGATTAATGCGTAAAAGCTATGCCATCACCAATGCTGTCCTACGCCATTAAAGGGTTGCTTTTGAAAGGGGGTTTGGATTTTCCAGCTGTTTAGGTTAGGATTTCTATGATTTTGAAGGGATATTATTTCCGAGCTAAGCGATTCGATTTGAGAATTGTAAAGGGTTATGTTCCTTTCAAGCCACGTTTGATGATGATTCGTTTGGTCTGTAAGCGTCAATATTTGAGAGTCCTTATTTATTACTGATGTTGTAGTTCGCTATCACCCAACTAGCGCAGGGCTGGGAACAATAGAGTTTACATATTAAAAGAAAAAGATAATTAAATATTCATGTGTTGGCGCGTTCTAATAATTTTCAAGATAGCTGGTTGACCAATATGGTTGAGGTTAAAATTAGCATTATCGGCGCAGGAAGCGCCACATTCTCAGTTGGACTTGTTAGGGATCTCTGTTTAACACCGAGCCTTGAGGGCAGCACAGTTAACTTCATGGATATAAACCGGGAGAGGTTGGAAGCCGTGTACGCATTATGCAGGAGATACGCTGACGAGGTTGGCATAAATTTGAGACTTGAGAAGACGACGAATAGAAAGGAGTCACTTAGGGACGCTGACTTCGTTATTAACACCGCTATGGTTGTCGGCTACGGTGGTTATAGGGCGGGCTGGCAAATAGGATTTAAGCACCGCTATAGGTTCGGCGGCAGCTATCACATCATGCATGACGAAGGGTTCTGGATAAACTACCACCAGTTTAAGCTTTTTGAGTCAATAGCCGAGGATATTCTAGACATATGCCCAGAAGCATGGTACATTAAGGTTGCAAACCCGGTTCTAGCAGGCGTCACCATGATGGGGCGCAAATATCCCAAGCTTAGGTTTGTCGGCTTATGCCACGGTTACCGCGGAATATTTGATGTCATCCATGCCCTTGGGCTAGACGCTAGGCATGTAACCTACCTAGCGCCCGGAGTGAACCACTTCATATGGCTAACCCACTTCCACTATAGGGGCGAGGATGCATATCCTCTCCTAGATGATTGGATTGAGAATAAAGCCGAGAAATACTGGGAGAATATTCCGCCAAGCAGCGGCCTAGGACCTAAAGCCGTAGACCTCTATAGGAGGGTTGGCATTTTCCCAATAGGGGACACATGCACGCCAGGGGGAGGCTCATGGCCCTGGTGGTATCACATTAATGATGAAACGGAGAAGAAATGGAGGGAGAACCCTAGAAAATGGTGGAATTTCGTGCTTGAGCCGCCGGAAAAGGATCCAGTTGCGGAGCTAATGAAACTGGCTCAGGATCCCACCGTGAAGGTTACAGATGTATTTCCACCACGTAAATCTGGGGAAAGCATAATTGACATCGTTGAGTCTATTGCTTGCGACGTCCCGAGGGTTTTCCAAGTTAACATCATGAACAGCGGCAACCTTGTTCCCGGCGTGCCCTGCAACTTCGAGGTTGAGGTCCCAGCGTTAATAAGCAAGAGGGGCATTCAGGGAATCAAAACAGACGGGATGCCCAAGCCATTAATCGCATATATCCTCAGGGATAGGGTTGCGCCAGTTGAGACGGAGCTGGAAGCCTACGAAGCCAGAAGCAGGGAGCTCCTACTCCAACTGATAATGATGGACCCGTGGACAAGATCCAAAGAGCAGGCTGAAAAACTCCTAGAAGACATATTGAATCTGCCATTTAACAAAGAAATGAAAGAACACTATAAATGATGGCAGTCCAAGATCGCTTTTGTTAAATGCGGATTGTAATAGTATAACTATTTTAAAGAATGATTGTATCTCATCATTCATATTTTGCCAGTTAACAGATGCTTACATTATAGAATCAATATTAGGTATTCAGCTGGAGTCTTTTTATTAATTGAGCATAATTTTCGCTTAGAATTTTAGAGAGAAATCAATTGCATCAAAGATGAGTCGCATTTCTATAAAATAATCTGCTCAGGGATATTATCCTTAAATATTTTTTAAAGAGTCTTCTTTACTGGTGATTAAATGCGGGTTGATGAGATTAAACAAATAGTTAAGGACGAAATAATACAAAAAAAGGAAGAGGGCTACGACGTCGCAGATGTCGAGGAGAAAATTTTAAAGACTGAAATAAAAACGGAGTCTGAGCTGAAAGAATTTTTTAATGCTTTAGAAAAATGCCCGCTTAGATCAGATTTCCCATACAAAGAGCCATCGGATCTTCAGGAAATAGTATCTGAAAGACCGAGAAAAATTGAGAAAATATCTATGGCTCTTTCTGATGAAGATTTATTTGATAAGATTTATGGTGGTTGGCTTGGCCGCTGCGCTGGTTGCCTACTTGGGAAGCCGGTTGAAGGCTTAAATCGAGAGCAAATTGAGATCTGGCTGAAGATTGCAAATGCTTATCCCTTAGATGATTATTTCCCACCAATACGGGATTTACCTGAGGAAGCCCCTAAATGGTTAAGGAATAGGCTCTCTTACATCGACAATATGCTGAAGAAAACTGGGGTGGGAGTTTTACGCGGTCAAATAAATTGTATGGCCCGTGACGATGACATAGACTACACGATAGTTAATTTGCATATCTTAGAGAATTACGGCCCAAGCTTTACGACAATGAATGTTGGTGAAGTATGGCTTCATCTACTTCCTTATATGCAAGTTTATACCGCTGAGCGCGCCGCCTACAGAAATCTCGTTAATGGTCTGGAGCCCCCTGAAGTGGCCACATACATGAACCCCTATAGGGAGTGGATCGGCGCCCAAATAAGAGCTGACACATGGGGTTATGTGGCGCCTGGAAATCCGGAGTTAGCAGCTGAGCTGGCATATCGGGATGCGAGCCTTTCGCATGTGAAGAATGGCATATATGGCGAGATGTTTGTCAGCGCAATGATAAGCGCTGCATTCGCAACAAGCAATATTGAAGAAATTATTGAAACAGGATTATCAGTTATTCCTAAAAAATCTAGGCTTACAGAAGCCATAAGAGATGTTCTGAAATGGAGCAAGGAATATGATGACTGGAGGGATGCATGGAGCAAGATATCGGAGAAATATGGGCATTATCATTTTGTTCATACGATAAACAATGCCGCAATTGTTGCTATGGGATTGCTTTATGGCAGAGGAAATTATGAAAAAAGCATATCTATAAGCGTAATGGGCGGCTGGGACACAGACTGTAACGGTGCCACAACAGGATCAATCATGGGAATAATTCTAGGAGCAAAAAGCCTACCAGATAAATGGATAAAACCCTTAAACAACAATGTAAAAAGCTTCGTTATTGGCTATAATGATAGCAAAATATCTGATCTGGCAAAGCGTACCTCAAGAATCGCCAAAAACTTTTTAGAAAAATAGGAGGCTATAGAAAACTACTTCCCGCAGAAACTCGCAAAACATTAATATAAGCGAAGACATGAATTTCGCACTGATCTGAATGAGGTCGCATTTATCTTCTAGGGGCGTTGCTTTTGTAGGGATCTTCGCGGCGCTTCACGCGACGTTATATTTTATGCCGTTTGTTCTATGGCGTAATTGGGCCGTTTATTTAGAGCCCATTGAGGGCATTGCTCTCGGACCGTGGGCTGGTCCGTTAGCAGCCTTCATAGGCAGTGTTGTTGCAAGGCTTATTAAGCCTGATGAATTCTGGATGTTTGGGATAATCGCTGAGCCCCTTGGGGTTTTATCTGCAGGTTTACTTGCCAGAGGAAAATGGAAGCAGAGCATGGCGATTTACAGCGTGATGTTAGCAGCCTATTTTATGCATCCGTTCGGGAGGCTGCTACCGCTCTGGACGATACTTGATGTTCTATTTGCCTTCGCCTTAATATATCCAGCCTCTAAGTTTGGCGGGAAAATTTTTAATGATAAGAATAGATCTCCGCTTATTCCGCTGGCAGCAATATCCTTTATAACTGCATCTGCGGATTCGTTAACTCGTATATTTCTGTTAATCCCAGCCGGCTTATATAGCATTTTTAGTTTAAGCTTTGAGGATGTATACGGTATATTTGTGGTTGGGGCGGTGTACTCCTACGTAGAAGACGTTGTAACCATTGCGGTTTCTTCATTGGCGGGGCCTAAAATATTAGCTGCCTTTAAGGAGGTCTTAGGTTTGAGCGCTCCACTAAGCTAAGAGGACGCCCGGCTAATAGCGTTTTTTACCGCTTCACGGATTATGTATCCCGCTTTATGAAGGATTGTGTCGCCGATTTCAGGGTCCACCTCCATGCTTGCCGTGCACGGATACGAGTGATGCGCAACTGCGACGGCCTCCTCTATTTCCGATATCTTCTTACCTCTTATCTGTTGCGCAACATACCATGTTGACCCGCAGGGAGCGCTTCTAACAACATTAGCGTTAGCAATGAACCCTCCTCTAACCTCAACTTCTACCTCAGGTTTGCCAATAGCGTAACGCTTAACAAGATTCTCTATAACTGGCTGATTAAATGGCTCAAGCGAGCAAAAGGGTTTTGGGAAAGCGTATTCTATGCCGGTTTCATCAAGTTTCTTCTTCATCTGCTGCCTAACGCCGGGCGGACACCACCGCTTGTCCTCTATTGGCACTATAACCGCTTTGGCGTTAGATTCCTGAGCCGCCTGAGGGATGGCTAAAAGTATGTCTGGGTGAAGAGCTACAGCTATCAGTACATCGCATTCCGGCATATTCTCAGGCAGGAAAATCCTAGGCTCCTCAATGAAGGCCGGTAGGTTTGCCGATATTCTGTGAACATACTGTATGTCCCCAGCGAAGGAACCGTATTTTAGCCTACAGCGCTCGCACAATAAACTGCACGCCCTACAGAAGTTGTCTGCGTTACATAAGTTCCCTATAACACGCTCAGCAAATGGATCCTGATAAATGAAGCATATATGCATTTTTTGCAATTTTTCGCCATCCTAAAATGGGGGATGAAGAAACCTAGCGATGATTCTCCACAAGTTTTTCCTTAAGCTCTTTTATAGCTAACATAGCGGGGGATGAAGGTGAATAATCTATTGGTGCTATACGCATAATCCCGGACCTAACAACGTCTCTGTCGAAGGGAACCGTATGGTAGAGACTGAAGCCAGTCTCCTCCAGAACTTTTCTAATGTAATCTTCATCTTCTTTATCTGCGATTTTGTTTCCAATGAAAACCGCTTCTTTTATCCCTATCTCCCGGGCCAGCCGCTCTATTCTTAAAGCCGTTTCTATTGAGGGAGCGTTTGGCTCAACAATACATAGCATTATGTCAAACCCTCTTGCGGTAGCCCTACCGAGATGCTCAAGACCAGCCTCCATATCCATTATCACAGCATCCCCCCTCCTTAAGGTCAGATGCCTAATTAACACACTAAGTAGGGAGTTTGCCGGGCATGTGCATCCAGATCCTCCTGAACGCACTGTTCCCATCAGAAGGAATCTTACACCGTCAGGACCTACAACGCCGTATTTTTCAGCAATATCATCAACGGTTGGCGTTAGGCTAAAGAAAATATTCCATGCTGAACCGGGTTTCGCTCCAGTCCGCTCCTCAATGAGGGATTTGTTTTCAGCTATAGGCGTCAATCTTGAGGAAACTTCGGGTGGAATCCCAAGCGCATAGGAAAGGTTCATCGCTGGGTCGGCGTCAACTGCGAGCACTCGGTAACCTTCACGTGCGAGAAGACGGGCAAGAGTCCCGGCGATTAGGGTTTTACCAACACCTCCTTTACCAGCAACCGCAATCTTCAATTTTCTTCTAATCCTCCCTTCATCATTTTTTAGTGCTGGAAAACGCGGCTTACAAGGTCTGTTCTTCTCTTATTGCTTATGTTCCACAATAGTTTGGCCGCCTCCCTAGGGGTGCTGAAGACTTCGGTTCTTCCATCAGCTCGTTTTCTAGCAACCTTAATGCAGTCATCGACTATGCAGCTCAGAACGCATGCCGCGCAATAAACGCATAGGTCCTCAATTACATTCACTCGTCCATAACCCCAATATAAAGCGTTTGTTGGGCAGGCCTTTATGCAGAGCTTACACTCTATTCCCTGGCATATTCTATGGTTGATTTCAATCTTCCCATGCTCAAAGAACTCTTTAACACCAATCGACTCTAAGATTTCGGTTCTCTTCTCCCTCTTCCTTTTTGATTCCTTGAAGAGCATTTGGAAAATATCTATACTTCCAGACTCGCTCATGATTTTCATCCCAAAGGCAACAGGTAGCCTCCCAGCAGCCTAGGCACCTCAGCCGTCATCCATATCCGGCCCTAGTCATTATCTCCCTAACCGATTTATAGGCTGGTGAATCATGCTGGATTTCAAGGAGCGACTTCCCGGAAATTATAAACTTTTCAACATTCTCATCAAATGCTATTTTGCCCAAGTATTTTAAGTTGAGTTTCCCCTCAACTTCGCTGTTTAAGCCGTTTGGAAAGCGGAAGCCGCCGACAACGTAGAAGTTCTCGAATTTTATATCGACTTCTCTCGCTATTCTGTAGGCTCTTAAAACATGATCGAAGGATTTCTTGGATGGGTCAATAAGGTCGAAAATGTCGTTCACCTTTGATGTTATCCTCCTATTCAAGTGTTCTAATCCGGCCGGTGAATCAATAATGATGTACGTGTAATTCTTTGTCAGTCTCTCTAAGGCTCCCTTCAATGCTTCATTTGGCAGGCAATAGCAGCCTTCAACCCACTTTGGCCCTATAGCGATCAAATCGAAATTTTCGCCCTCGTAAAGCCCCTTCTCCCAAATCTTACTCTCCATCCTTTCAGAAGGCGGGATGCCAACGGTTGTTCCACCGCTCACCATGAAGGTTTCAACTATAAGTTCGGAGACGGTTTTTATCCCCGCATCCTCTAAGCTTATGCCTAAAGCGTCGGCTAGATTCTGGTCGGGGTCAGCGTCGATTAAAAGAAGCGGCGTTCTGCCAATTTCGATGAAATATTTGGTCATAAGCGCTACAAAACTTGTTTTTCCAGTTCCACCTCTACCCATCGAAACAATTAATCTCATTCTCGCTTTCTTCTCCAAAAAGATAATGGGCGATGGGAGAAATTAAGCGTTACATTTCCTTCGGCGGCCACTTCTCCTTTAGGAAGGCCGGTATGCCTGATGAATCCCTTGGACCAACTAAAACACGCCAGCCGCTTAGCTCTTCAATCTCCCCGCTCAGCCTGGCGGCTAAACCGGGGATAATTAGGTATCTGTGCTTAACCTTCTCTTCTACGCCGGATTTTTTGATGGCATCCGCAACCACCTGCGCAGTCAATATTCTTCCGGCGACTGAACTCTCAACGCTTATTCCGCCTGTGTCAATAACCACTAGGTAGCAGTCTATATTTGCGGATTTAATGTCTGACTCAACCGTAAAATATGTTAGCGCATAGTTTGTTGTGAACATAACTGGTGAGAACTCGGTGGGGTTGCCGAAAACTTTCAATCCAGGCTCAACTGAAACTGGCTTTCTCGGGTCAGTGTATAGGTTGAATCTTAATATGACGTTTGGCAGTAGAACCCATCCCTCAAGACTATGCATTATCAGTAAATCCGCGTATCTGGTCATTAGCATAGCTGCCAAGCAGGCCTCCTTCCACTGAAGAACCTCTTTTTGAGAGTCCTTCTTAAGCCAAACGGTCATTGGAGCGCCGATAAGTGGGAAGCCGAGTAATGCGTCTCCTTCCTTACATGCGCTTCTCCTAATCATTGTGAAATTATTTATTGTTTCAGACAGCCCATCTTCGGGGAATGTTCCCGGATCCAAGAGAAGATCTTCAACGCCGAACTCCAGGAGGGTATTCGTTAAGGATCTCAGTAGACTTATGTCGTTTGGAGCGAAAACGGCTAGGGGGCAATCATACATGAGCGCTAGCTCAGCCATTTTCCTCCAATTATTCTCCGTAGCCGCATAGATTAACGGCCTCCTTTCGTAAACTGATTCCAGAGCCGCCTTCATAACGTCCGGGTTAAATGTGCATAATATTAGCGGCAGACTGGTTGCTTTGGCAACTTTTTCCACTGTGGACTTAAATTTATCTGGATCGTTTGATGTTGATCTGATGGCGATCATGTCTAACTTGAGAATCCTCCCAATATAATTATATGAGAAGTTTTCGACCTTCTTGATGCGCTCTAGAAATTCGCTTTCAGCCATTTCATCCGTCACATCGATCGCTATTGGTGCGGGATTATAATATGTGAATTCATGCCTATACATGACCAGTTTACCGCCAACTTTAACTATGTTCTCGCCAGCGCCTATGGCAACCTCCTTAACCGCCGGAGCCAGAAGATCCTTAAGCCTCGCATATGCCTCCTTATACTTGCTTTCCTCCAAGAGTGGCGTGCATAGGTCTATTGGAACTTCCCTATTAACAACCCTAGTTGCAAACGCCATGCAGTTTTTCTCGCCGCATTTGCCGCAGTTTGTTCTTGGAAGAAGCATGTAAATGTCTAGGGGGCTTAACTCTCTAACACCTTTTTTCGCTTCTTTCTCAGCCAAGGCTTAACACCTCCACATGGCATCCTATACTTTAACAGTGATCCAATCGGCTATCTCCTTGGAGTCAGCCCTTCCCTGACTGAGCAGGCTCTGAACAACCTCTTTAACGGTGTGAATTGCCGCTGGATGCATCATCATGAACATATCAACGCCGGCAAACATCAATGTTAGGGCGGTGATTGTCTCCCATAATGGTCCCCTAAGCTCCCTAGGCTCCCATTCTGGTCCGATCTTCAGCCAAGCTTCCCTAGCGGCCCAAGCGTTCGTCGAGCCGGATGATGTTGGATGCTGAAGCTCCGCATCTCCTCCTAGAGCGAGAAGCCTAGCCCTCTCATGAATCGAGAATGAATACTCTATGCCGTAGCCTAGGGCTGCGGTTGTCAAATCCATCACAATGCTGTCTCTAGGCAGAAACTCATAGAGCCTTCGGTTGAGCTCCTTAGCTCTATTAAGCTCCATCGCTGTGAATGCTAATACGACGTGACCGTGCTCCCTAGCAGCCTTGGCGACATCATCCAAAACGCCGGCTTCAACCATGTCGAGAGTTACTGAGCTAAGCATAACTCTTTCACCATGGGCAACTTCAGCAATCCTCCTGAAGACTTCAGCGTCTTTCTTCGGATCGCCGCATCCGCCAACAATAACTGGGACGTCAACGGCCTGAAGAACATCCTCAATTGTTTCTGCAGCCTTATTCGGAGGGGTGTTCTTAATTAGCGGGTCGGTGCTGATTAAATGTACCGTAATCATGTCGGCGCCAAACTTGTCAACGGCAAGCCTGGCCCAAGATGCCGGGTCTCCAATAACCTCCTGAACGTGCATTTTCAGGGCTCTTGGCAAACTAACCTCCATATCAAAAACATCAACTGATATTGCCGGTGGATTTGGCAGAAACCCCTCGAAAAGATAGAAAGACGGAACCGCTTCGCCTCCAATCTTAACAACTTTACCCCTCGAACCTCCCTCAGATCTGGTTGCTCCAAGTTTAACCTCAACGATTCTCCCGGGATACTTTTGAATCAGAGGCTTATATTCCACTCTTAATATCTCAACAGGCTTTTCCGGCACAGCCTTAGGCGGCGCCACCGCAGCTGCTGCTGGAGCAGCTGGCTGAACCGGCATCAGCGCCGGAACAACCGTTGGAATCCATATTTCAAGCTCCTCAGCGTTTATCTCAACATCTTCAAGAGTTATTTCACCAAGTTTACTGAGCAGATCTAGCAGCCTAGGGCCCACCTTAATTGTGGCTCCAGAGCCTTCGCTTTTCTTTTCATCCTTCTCCTTTCCACTCATTTTCTATCACTTCTCCTTACTTCTAACTATTTTAATTTCCTTTGCGTGGATCTTAACGTTCTTAAGGACTATCTTGAAGCCGCCGGCCACGCCGGTGATTGTCGGCACAGTTATCTCCGTTGTTGGCATAGCCGCGGGCGGTGTTACAGCCACTTCAACCTTCTCCTCTTCAGGTGGTTTTTCAACTATTTCCGCCTTAGCCGCCTCCTCCCATCGTTTTACTATTGGATGCCCCCTTGCAATTAGGAACTGCTTCAGCTCCTCAATATTTTTCACATCGTTTTCAGTGGCTATTTTATCAGCGAGATGTTTAGGTATAAAGTCCTTCACCCTCTCTATAACTGCTTGCGGAACCCAAACCACCCGCTCCCAGCCGCCGTCCGCCTGAAGAAACTTCGGTGAGCGCATGTATTCAATGGATATTCCGTGGAAACCATCTATCTGCCTGCCTCCGGCTGTTGAATCGGCTATTGTTGAGAATGAGATCCCAATCGGCGTGTTTTCAGCGAAACCTCTATGAACTATGCCGAAACCGTCAACTTCCGGTATATAGAAGGCTGCGGCTTCAAAGCATCCGCATGATGTATGCGGATAACCGAAAGCTGTGTAAAGCCAAACCCGTTTTATCTCCCCGCCAGACTTAAGTTTTACAGCTTCATTAACATCAGTCCACTCGCCTTTCACCGCATCTATGTACTCGCCCTTGCTAATTCTAAATATCGGCCCCTTAGGGTCAATCCTAGCCGCGGCTCTCCCATCAAACCAGCTTATGGCGCCGCAGTTTGAGTATCTTTGAGGTGTTATTACGCATACGTGGGTTGGTGCAAATGATTGGCAGAGCGTACAGCCATAGAATGCATCTGCTTCTTCATCTGTAAGTCCCCTTGCTCTTGCATCCCGCTTCTCGTATGTCTCCATAGCCTCTCTGAATTTCTCCTTAACCCTCTCCGGGTCTGTTATGAAAGTTATTTGGATCTTCTCTATTATTGGGAGTTCGCTCTTAAACAGCCTATATAGAACCTTCCCTATGTATGTGAAGGAGTTTAAGCCCTTATCGAATGATCTTTTGCTTATCCTTATCCAGATGTCGTATCTCTGGTTCAGATGCATGACGCCCTCAATGTAATTTACGTATTCATGTATTCGCCTCTCTATTACGCCCTCCAGCTCCTCCTCAATCTCTTTGCCAGCGACCTCAACATATATCCCAAACGGATAGGATTTCTTCTCCAAATCTTTAAGGTCCGGGCCGATGATGTCTATTTTTCCATCCTCAACCTCATCCATCCCTCGAGCTCTAACAAGTTCAAATTTATGTTCAACCCTAGGTCCGCCGAATTCAGCGTATGCGTCTGGCCACCTTATTCTTTCGCCCTCATATACTATGCCCACATCTACTGGTATGTCTGAAAACATGGACATTTCATTTCACCTCTAATCCTCCAATTAACATTTCAAGGTTCTTCTCCCAGTCACTTAGTGACATGTTTGGGAGGGACCATGATGCGTGAGGTTGATAATGCATATCTATTGAAACTGTTTTAATTTGCGGTGAAAAATGCTTTAAGCCGGATAGAATAAGCCAGCCAACATAGTATGTGAAGCCGATAAATATTGCAAGGTCATGCGCGCCCTTACCCTCAAGACCCATCCATTCTGGATCAACAAGCCTATTCGCTATGTCTACAAGCGGCATGCCTACGACCCTACTGAAGCCCCTCTTAATAAACTCGCTTTGTATGCTTGGTGTGGACACGATGGGGATTCCGGCCCTCTCGCTGATGCGGATAACATAATCTATGAGCAGCCCATTTTCCAGCTGAGCCTCAGCGGCCTTATTCCCAACAACCATGATTGGATTCTTAGACCGCTTTATTAGCGACACAACGATTTGAGGGTTAGTTATAGCCAGCGCCTTCTTCGGACCGGGTATTTCAGCCGTCTGCCAAGGTTCAACCGCTACACCCAAATTCTCATCCACCTCTCTTCCTAACGAGCCTCGGTAATAATGTTGGATCCGGTATAATATTTTCTTTCCAGCCCTTGTCCTCGAGGATTTTGATGATTTCATCCCGCATTGTTATTGGAACATCTGCCAATGTGCGCACAAACAGGTGGACATCGTCTGGGATGACCCCGAAGAGGCGCTTGCTTAAGTCTATGTAATGCGTTAATTTTATCGCTCTGCCCTTTGTAGTATCATTTGGCCTCATACAGAGCTTTGCAATCATAACCATGGCTTCCTCCTTTGTTTCAGCGCCGTAGAATAGGTGTTCAGGAGCCGGCCCAGCATAGACTTTATCGCCTGTTCTTGCGTCGTAAACGTACCAGTCTTCAGGCTTATCCTTTCTGCCCAGTAGCATTCGCCTATACTTAAGCCCGTGAGGGCCAACGATGACTGGAACCCCTAGACGCCAGAACCCGCTTGCTATTGACGCTGCCTTCTGAGACATTGCCCCCCAAGCAACGCCTACCGCTCCAACCCTATTGAGGATATAATCGGCTATCTCCTCGTAATTACCGCGCAGTCTGCGCTTAGCGAATATGCTTGCTATCTTGATGGCTGCTCCAGCGATATGTGAATTTGCAACGCATGAGCCGACGTTCACGAGTCCGCCGGCATCGAATCTTCCTGAAAAAATCTCGTAGGGGCTCTTTCCCTCCTCATCTTTATGCATGGCTATTGACATTGCAGCGCATCCAGAGGAGACAACGATATAGCGTCTCCTGGCAAACTCCATAGCCATTTCAGCCACTTCAATGCCGCCTTTAGGGTAGTTTGCGCATCCAACGAAAGCCACGACGCCGGGGATCTCGCCTAGAACGATTGGTCCACCTACCTCCCTTATTTCAACATCCTGTATTGCGCCTCTGCCCACGCGGATCTTGTATTTCTCCTCCTTGACCCTCCTCTCAGCGGCTTTAACTATGAAGCTATGTATTTGAAGGCCTATTGGGCATGCGCTTTCACATCTTGCGCAGCCGATGCATTCCTCATATAGGTTTGCGAGCGGCTCAAGATTCCCATCTGATGCCCTTGCAAGCGCTTCAGGTATTGGGAGATCGTTGGGGCAAGCTCTTCTGCATTCGTTGCATTTCCGGCATCTCTTTGCATCCTCAATTATGCTGCTGGTGTCCGGTATAGCCTTAAACTTCATCCGCTTAGGAGCCGCCAGCAGGGTGGTTTTGACGGCTACTTCTCCAGCCTTAGCGGGATCAAGAATGAGCGCTCCTAGGGAAGCTCCCGACGCAAGATCACGCACTATTTTGTCGACGTCATCCTTTGTTCTATCCGGTAAGCCTAGACAGTTAACATCGCTTGTGGCGATAACTGGAGCCTTAATCCTCTGGGCTTCAATCAATGTGTCAGCGCGAATGCACTGCTCGTCGACAACGATTACATCCGGTATGCCGCTTCTAATGAACCTGAGCTGCCATGATATCGGACCAACTATTTTTGCCCTTGGATTATAACGTGTAATATCGTGCGCAGTGCAACATAAGCCGGTTACTTCAACGCCTCCATACAACCCATTCTCCATGAGATAGTCAACTATCTCTGCGGCTGAAGGAACATTATGCCCAATAACCAGTATAACGGGTTTAGTTATGTCCGCCACCCCGAAGCCTATCTCCGCAAGGGGCGCCTCAGGGTCAGCCTTCGGAAATCCCAGCGCTGATACCTGCGCTATATCAGCCACCTCCATGCCAACCTGATCGATCATGCCGGCGTGGAAGACTTTTGACTCAAAATCTATGTTGCTCTCCTCCTGGCCTGTGTGGGTTGCTGATAGAAGACGTGTAAGCTCACGTTCAACATAGTTTAAAACATCCTCTAGGTCGCTTAATGTTTTAGGCTTTACGCCGCAGACTAGACGAGTCACCGGAGCCTCAACCTCAACGTTTAAGCCGCCGACGTTTATCGGGTGATCGCGCCCAAACTTTTCTATCAGATGGTCTACTAGGTGCCTTGCGTGGGATATGTGTGTTGCTGCGCCTATGCAGCATGCCAATAGAACGATGCGTGACTGCTGTCCAGCCATATTTAATCCGCATGCTCCCCGCTTATCGCCTGTTAAGTCGCATTTACCGAAGGTACAGAGGCAGCATACGTCGCAGAATGGCATATAAAATGGTTTATAACGCTGCAGAATCTTCAGGTCCCATTCCCTTAGATCTGTTATTGATGGAAACGCCGTTGGTCCAGCTTCCTCAACCCATTCTTCGCTAATTAGCTTGCCGATGGAGATCTCAAGGTTCTTTAGTAAGCCTATGTCGCTTTTTAGCTCCCCGATTTTGATGCGTAAATTTTTTTCTTCACCCAAATTGGTGCAATCCCCAATTTAATATTGTGGATTATTGAAAAGAGGATAAACTGATATTTCTCTTTATCGTTTAGAAAGTAAATACCTTAAGAATCCCGTTTCGGACGAAAAATTTATCTTTTCTGGCGCCGCACAATTAGTCGATAGAAAAATTGACTAAACCTAGGGTTGGAAGATTTTTAACAGCATTTTTATATGCTGCTTGTTCGTTTATACTGATTTTTGTAGCTATCTCTATTATTTGGTACTTTTTCACCACAGAATTCCCAACGCATTCAGATGTCTTCTGGAAGGGTGTTCAATGTGGCATGCTTGGAGTATTATTCCTCATTTTTCTTACCTTCGGACTGTTCCTCCTTTACCGCGTAACAGTGCGATTGCTCAAAAAACAATAACCCTTAAGGAGCACGATTAACGCGGAGTGAAGGAAGGTT
>JAGTRG010000022.1 GCA_018396435.1 Candidatus Bathyarchaeota archaeon | reverse complement strand
CAGATTAACGCTTTCATTACGCAAAGTAAGGAGCTCCTAGAGAGGGTTCGCCTCTGGGATCAGCAAGCTTCATTTGACAAGCTTAGACCGGAGATAGGTTTAATACCGTACATAAACTTCTCTGATGCAGACATTTTGCGCTTCAACGGTACTCTTTACTGGAGCGCCTCAATGGATCTAATCGCGCCTCAGACAGTTCGACCTGAAGATAGATGGTACGCGTTGCATTTTGTATATACACATGTGCCTAATGGTTTTCTCATGCTTGACGCTTATAATGGAAGGATAGTGGAAGCTACCAGATTTTTCCCTCAAAGGAGAATCTATTATGGTGAAGGCGGGCTCTTCCAAGAAACCTGGATCGCTTATCCAGCTGGGAGAACCTCCAGTGATGAAATTGGAGGTTACTTCTATGAAGGCAGAGGTGGAGTGGATGTTCCGCCGCCATTGAGCTGGATTTTTGAACCTAACTTTATGTTTTCTTATCCCACAACGACGATGCATATTATTAGGTATAGAGATGTTCATGAACGCATGAAACTTCTTTTTCCCTACTTTAAGTATGAGATTGGGAGGCAGTATATAGACGTATGGCCTGTGACTGATGGTGAACAAACATTCTGGGCAATGCCCCTCATAATATTTCTGAACGCTGAAAATGTGCCGTGGAGCGATGGGAACCCCTTTGGAAGACTCGTTGGATACGCCTTGATAAACGTTTACCATGGAGATATCCATTTAATAATCACTGGAAACGACTTCTTCAGCCAACTATTCAAAACAGTCTACGCTGAATATGTCTCTACAGAGATGCCGGAGTGGTTAAAGACGCAGCTGAGATACCCCGAGGAGCTCTTCGAGTGGAGAGTCTCCATGTACAACTTCTTTCATGTGTCAGAGCCATCCACATATATTGCTGCCAAGGAATTCTACAAGGTGCCTGAGGGCATAGACACATATTATATTATAGCTCAACCGCATGGATTTAAGAAACCAGAGTTTGTAGGACTATTATCTTTAGAGCTAAGAGGTGCATTAGGGGAAAACCTCGCCGGCTACATTGTTGTCAGGAACGATTATCCTTATACCGGCGAAATGATCTTTTATAAAGTACCATTGGGAGCTGAGAAAAAACTTCTTGGTCCCTCTGCGGTAAATGAGGCTTTGGAGAGAAACCCGGACTTCGCAACGCTAAAAACCCTCTTAAGAAACCCACGTATTGGAAACCAGATTTTCTACAGAATTGGCAGCTACGATGTTTTCTTCATACCCGTTTACACGGCGCCAGGAGGCGGCGTCATCACACAGCTTGGGACAATTGCAACTGTAGGGGCGGATTTCACTGGCGAATACTACGTTGGCTTAGGTTCCACCGTTGAGGATAGCTTTAGAGCTTTCCTAGCTAGGATCGCGGGTATTGAGGTTCCTCCGACGCCGGAGTTAAGTGAAGAGGAAAGAATCGCTAGGCTGGTTAAGATTATTGAGGAAGCAGGCTTCAAAGTGTTAATGCCTGAAAACCTCAATCCGCAAGCACGCTTCTTTGAGGGTAGCGCCAAGTTTACCTCTGAGGCAGATTGGGTTAATGTTCAAAATTTAATTAAAGAGTTCCTGGAGACGGGAAGAGAGTATGAGACCTCGAGAATATTTATTTGGAGGTCTAATGGAAAAGTGAATATTGGGATCATGGTATCAATTGAAGGAATAATTGAGCTTCACTACATAACCATCGATCTTGGTTGAAAATCGGAAGTGTGGGTAATGAAGCGGAATGAAAAAGAAACTAACGACCTTTTCAGAAGCATACTTCTAGTGCTAAGCGCTTCAGCATTAGCGTTGCTTGTAATACTATTTTTTAAATTAAAGAGTGGGTTACAGGGCATAATCGTTGGGGCAATTGCGGTTGCAGTTCTAATTTACTGGCTTGTAGAAATAGACAAAATCCTTAGGGAGAACAGGACTTCTCCTTTGGGCGGACATGAATTGTTCTACGACTTCTTTGAAGATGAGGAGGGCATAACCATTCTGGTGAAGATGCCAAGGCAGTTTAATGAGGTTGAAGTTAGGATTTCTGGAGAAAATCTTGAAATAAAGGGTGATGGGAAACTTCTACAAAGATTACAAATACCGAGAGAAGTAAGATTGAAAGAGAAGTCGTACGTTAAGGGTGTTCTCGAAGTAAGGCTTCAAAAGACGGTTAAATCTGGCAGAAAAATATCTGCATACAAAGTTTAGCAAGAAACCTTATTTTTGCATCAGCTGCTACTCTTGAAATGCTCCCAGCCTCTCCTTTCAACGACTTTAGTCTCTCCATTAATCCTAACTTTGATCTTCTTCTCCTCTATAACCTTGCCTATTTTTATTAGCGGTGTTTTGAATCTGCGTAAAACTTCATTCGCCTTATCCCAAAGTTCCGGCTTAATGGTTACGACAAGCTCGTATTCTTCTCCGCCGTAAAGGCTCAGGTCCACTGGGTCTAACGCGTACTTCTCAGCGAAGGCTTGAACTTCCGGAGCTACTGGAATATTCTCTATTATGAAGCCTACGCCGCTTGCCTTCGAGAGCTCATGAAGGCTCCACGCTAATCCATCGCTGGAATCTATTGAGGAAGTTACAGCGCCAATCTCCGCCAAAGCCAAACCTTCCCTAAGACGAGCCTTAGGCATAAGAACCGACTTCACTAAGGGATGCCTTAACTCCTCGGGTGGGAATAAACCGTTCAGTAGGATCTTAAGTCCAGAAGAGGTTTTCCCAAAATATCCTGTCACCGCAACTATATCACCAGGCCTAGCTCCACTGCGCATCATAAGGTTCATTTTTTTGCAGATTCCTACTAGGGCGCAGTCTATGATTAGATCCGAGGATTCATTTGTGTCCCCGCCTATAACGTAAATTTCATATTCCCTGGCGCCATCATTTAGGCCTAAACCTATTTGCCTAACTTCTTCCTCTGTGAGGTCGCTTGGTAAACCAAGCGAGACTAAGGCGGCGATCGGTTTTGCACCCTTAGCTGCAAAATCGCTTACATTCATGACTATGGCTTTCCTAGCTGCCTGCCTCATGCTCATGCCTTGAGGCACGTCAGTTTTAGCGACAAGCATATCCACCTTTACGACTATCAGTTTTTCCTCATCGATTTGAATGGCTGAAGCATCATCTCCGAAGGGAATGGGCATATTTGGCATTGAATCCAAAAGTTCTAAAATAGTCTCTATAACCTTTCTTTCACCTAGATCTTTAACTGTCTTCAAAGATTATTCCCCAATTTCTTATCTGCTTAAAGCAGAATAAATAAGTTAATAGCTTGAAAGAGATATGAAAAAGAGCGAATTTACGGCAGGAAAGTTCTGTATGTTTTAATCGTTTCGGAAAGAACCAGTCCTTGAAGATCAATCTCAGGCCTATCAACATTGTAAATTCTTAGGTGCGGATTTCTCTTTAGAATATTAATTTTTTCAGGATATTCCCCTCCCGGAAGGAGAAATATAATTATTTTATGTCCGAAATCGGCGGCTCTCTCCAACATAGGTATAGCCTCCTCAATATTCTGCCACCCTCCATCAGTTATTACTACGATGAAGCAGTTTCCCGGGTTCTTGGAGATCAGCCTCTCAACTTCATATGCTGGGAAAACAGTGTATTCATTAAAACTCATTGAAAGAGCCATTTCCTTAAGATCATCCGGGGAATCCCAATCTGCTGAAAAATACCTCGTTGAGAACGTTATTGCTGAAGTTTCTCCGCCGGCTTTACGCGCACTAAGATATGCTATAAAAGCAGCTATGGCCGCATCATCATGTATTTTTGACATACTGAGACTTGCATCTAGAATCGTGATTTCTGATGGGACGAAGCCTGTGACTAAGGACTGCCCATGGAATGTTGGCTCCTCAACCCATTTTAACGTTGTAACCTCCGGTATTAATGGGCCCTCATCAAGGCTTACGTCTATATCTAAATCCTCAATTTCATCCTCAATGTACCAGTCATCGGGATATTTAACAACTGCCCAAACCGGTTTCCTAGAGGGATTTTCCGATAGGTAATGCATAATTATTCTTTCAGCCCTAGACCTATACCAGTATCTTTTCCAGAAAGCCTCATTGAAGATGCGAAAATCAATTTTTTCATATGGTTTTGAGAGCGACGTTGGCAAAAGCGGCTCCTCTAAACCCTCATGAAACGGTTTTTCAGGAGCACCTTTACCGCCTTTACCCTTTTCTTTGTCAAATGCTCTCCCTTCTTCAAGGGACTCGGATTTTTCTTTGCTTTCTTCGGCTTTACTCTTCAGCATCTTCGCTTTCTCTTCAATAGCCCTCTTTATTCGTTCTCTCTCCTCCGGTGGCAAGCGGGGTTCAATCCACTGTTTGAAAAATTCCTTCGCATCTGAAGTTTCAGAGATTCCTCCGAAAATCTCTTCAAACATTTTCAGTGAGTCTGGCAGAAAATCCTCCCTAACCCTGAGAACGCTTCTTCGCACGTGCCTCTCCATCTTCCTATCGGATAGAAGATTAGGGTAGAGTGTCCTCATCTTGTTGAGAATTATTGCCAATATTTGAACCTTTGAATGCCACGGTTTATCAAGAAGCATAACTGCTAGAATCTCCCTTGAGATGTTCTCAAGTGTTTTGTCACTCGATTTAGAAATTGGATTTATTAGGAAATATACTTCTTGAAGCAAGTGCTCTAAAAGTGATAGGCGTCTGCCCTTTAGAACCTGCATAAAATATGGAATCTCACCGAATCTCCTCGGGAGATAATTTATGTTGATCTGCAGATCCGCAAATAAATGCGTTGCCAAGTAGGCGAGATCCCAGTCTCCTAAGATATCATGGGCCGCTTTCTCCAGGCTGTAGGCGGTTCTAAGATCATAGGGGCAATGATGCACATGAGCGAGCTCATGGCGGAAAAACCATAACAGATATTTCTGTGGGTCACAACCCTTAGGTATGACTTTCGACCCGATACGGACTTCACCATTTATGGCGGAAAAACCCGCGCGGTCTCCGAAGTCTTTTCCATGGCTTTCATCCTCAAACTTAAGTGTAACTGGTGGGCAATGCAGCTCCATCCATGCCTCATTAAAAATTTTAATTATTTCCTCAATATGAGCAGCCATTTACCTTGGTCTCCAATAGTTGTATCCTTGTAATCGCCAACCCATCTGTGTCGATATGTCTTCGCCGCGCTTCATAAGCCCCTCGCCTATCCATTTCTCCTCCATTTTAATCAGCTCCTCAGCGAACGTTACATCTTCAACGGCTGCGTCCCTTGCAAGCCTATATATTGACGGATTGAAGCCTTTTATGAGTTCATTCAGTAAGGACCATTGTCTCCTTAATCGTCTATCTTCCATCTTTATTCTTTCCCTCTCAAGCAGTTCCTGTATGTCGCCTAGGACATTTCTAGTTCGGATCAGGTTTAGTCTATGTGGAAAGATCCATAAAGCCATCTGGAAGACATCGTCTAGACTGCACTTTCCATACAGCCACTTCACCGCCTTAGCTAGATGCATCAATACTACGGTGGCTCTTTCGCTTATCGGCTCCTTTACCATTCCACATACATCGCGTATGAAGTGGCATCCTTCACATAGTGTTGGCGGTTTAACCTCTGAGCTTTCTTTTCCACGTATACATGATTGAAAATCTCTAACCAGCAAATTGATGTATCCAATTAAATCCGGATCCAGATCTATCCCCGCAACCTCTTCTCTAATCTCCTGAAGATCTTCGAATGAGAGCACCTGCGGCATAGATTCAACAAGGTTCCATTCATATTTATCTAATAATTCTTGAAGCTGGAATTTTTCGCTTAAAGTTAATGTTCTGAGGAAGATGCATGTGTCAAATCTATCATAGAATGGTGGCGGATGCATAAAAGATGTTACATCCGATGGGTTTTCATTTGCTATGAGTATGTAATCCTCAACTTTTGATTGCTGTCCATAAGCCCAAACTTCACCGAACTGCATTAAGTGATGTATGTTAGCTGTTGTATACGGGTTCAGCCTATTGAGCTCGTCAATACCCTTCCCTCTGCTCTTGGTGAATGCAGCCCATAGGACCCGCTCAACACCATCCTTCTCAAGCGATGGAATATGCAGTCTACCAACAACCTCACCTCTCTTAACCTCGGAGGCGCCGGATATGACGACAAAGTCGTCGCCAGCTACGCCCTTAAGGAGCAGAAGCATGAGTGTTGATTTACCAACGCCGCGCGGTGCGCGTATAAGCGTTGCTGAACGTGGATGCAGCTGATTTAACACCATCATTCTGATGGCTTCTTCATTCCCAACGAAACGAGCCGTTATTTCTTTCTCTAAATCCATTATCTTACTTTGTAGCATATTAATCCTAATCCTCCTACAGGGGCAAAATTAAAGGTTCAGCTTGAACGATGGCTATGGCCATGAGAATTATTATCAAAATGAGAGCGTACATTATTAGCCTCATCAGCCTCACGCGTTTATGAAGCCTCATGTTTTCCTCCTCCAATCCTCTTAGGCGCTCCTGGAGGATCTTCGCGACTTTACGATCGATCACAACAGTCCTCGAGGGGTCATTGCCAAAATATAATGAGTCAATTATGTCTGAGGACCCCTTCTCAACTGGAGCTCTATCAATGCTCTCCCCCCAGGAAATCCAGAAGCGCTCCCTCATATCGGATTGTTTCTTCTCTAGGGGTGCTTTTTTCGACTCTATCTCGAGGAACTTTCTGTATTTTTCGCTTTCCATAATATCAATTGCCCTTTTCTTAATGTCTAATATTAGAGGGTTAAACGATGGATTTTAACTTTTCCTAACTATTTATTGGCGGTTCGAGGGTATGAATTTGAAAGTATCTGATTTAATAATTAAATTTCTGGAAAAATTGAATGTAAACTTCATTTTTGGCATACCGGGCTCTCAAACATGTCCATTATACGATAGCCTTTACTCCTCGTCTATTAGGCATATACTTGTTAGACATGAGCAATCAGCATCCTATATGGCGGATGCCTATGCAAAGTTCACAGGTAAACCCGGAGTATGTGATGGAACAGGTGGTCCGGGAGCGACGAATCTGTTAACTGGTGTGGCGACCGCGTGGACTGACAGCAGTCCAGTTATTGTTTTTACTGGACAGCAACCTATGGATTATTTAGGAAGGGGTGCTTTTCAAGAACTTGATCATGTAGCTCTCTTCTCTCCTATAACAAAATGGTCAACGCGGCTGATAAAGCCAGATAAGGCAATTGAAACTTTAAGGGAGGCTTTTAAGACCGCTACATGGGGCAGACCTGGACCGGCACATATTGACCTGCCCTATGATGTTCAGAATCAACCTACAGAGTATAGCGATGAAGTGCTTTCAAAAGAAGCCTCCCGGATTCTTTCTCCGCCTAAATCATGCGGCGACCCGAAGGCCATAGATTTAGCTCTCGGCTTTCTCGTTAAATCTTCAAAACCAATCATAATAGCTGGTGGAGGTGTACATTATTCCAGCAGGGCATGTGGTGAGCTTATGAATTTGGCAGAGTATCTGGAGATTCCAGTGGCAATGACCTTTAATGGCAGAGGATCATTTCCTGAGGATCATCCGCTCTCAGTTGGCAGAATCGGTATTCACGCACCCTACTTTAATGATAGGATCCTCGCTGAGGCTGATCTTATATTGGCTGTTGGATGTAGGTTTGCAGCCTTAAGCACCAGGTGGTGGACTAATATAAATCCTAACGCCTTATTGATCCATGTTGATGTAGACCCAAGGGTTATTGGCAGAAACTATCCAGTTGAATTGGGCATTGTTGGCGATGCAGGGAAGATTCTAGCAGTGATGATTGAAAAGGCAAGAAGCCTTCAAGATCTAGGGAAGAGTCTGCGAAGAGAATGGATCAAATTCATAGAGTTTATGAAGGAAGATTGGCGAGGATCCGAGTTGTATAGAAAAACATTTTCAGAGGAAACACCGTTAAAGCCTCAAAGGGTTTGCGCTGAAATCCGCAAATCATGCGATAGAAAGACTGTTTTCACCTTAGACGCTGGAAATAATAAGCTTTGGGCTTCAACATTCCTGGAAATTTATGAGCCATATACGTGGATACAATCAGGATGCTTTGGACCGATGGGATACGCATTACCGGCAGCTATAGCTTGTAAACTTGCAATTAGTAAGGAAGATAGGTACGTCGTGGCGATATGTGGTGATGGAGGATTTTACATGAGCATGCATGAACTCTCAACCGCAGTTCAGGAAGAAACGCCGGTGCTAGTGTGTGTATTTAATGATGGCGCATTGGGCACGATAAAACATCATCAGAAAAGCATCTATGATGGAAGATTAATCTCTGTCAGCTTAAAGAATCCGAGTTTTGCAGATATAGCAGAGGCATTTGGATGCGTAGGCGTTAGTGTAGATAAACCGCAACAGCTTAGGCTGGCGCTTGAAGATGGATTGAGAAGCATCAGAAAGGGGGAAACCGTGGTTTTGGATATTAAAATTGATGGTGAGGAAAGGTTGCCTCCATAGCATATGCTATGCATCATGCTAAAACTGGTTCAAAATCATTTTTATTCTAAGAGTTACAATTATAATCGTTGAGTGAAATCCATGGACTTAAGCATATTTATGGGAAAAATCTACAATTTTCAACTACCTGAGAAAGTTGTTTTTGGCACTGGCTCCTCAAGATTGGTTGGTTTAGAAGCTAAAGCCTTGGGGGGAAACAGAATTCTACTTATTACTGATGATAACTTGAGATCCAGCGGTTTAATAAAAGATGTGGAGAAAAATCTTCTCAGCGAGGGCTTAAGCATAGATATTTTTAGCGACATTAGGGCGGAGCCAAATTTAGAAGTCGCCGAGAAAGTTGCTGAAAAAACTAGATGGGGAGGATACGATTTAATAGTTGGAGTTGGCGGAGGCAGCGTCTTAGATATGGCTAAAGTAGCATCTATAGCGGCGACAAATCGAAAACCTATGAGGCAGTATATCGGTGTGAACCTTGTGGAGAAACCTGGGCTTCCAAAGATTCTTATGCCAACGACGGCTGGGACGGGATCCGAGGTTACCCATGTAGCTGTGATAACATTGCTGGAGGAAGAATCCAAATCGGCTATAATAAGTCCATACTTGTTTAGCGACGAATCCATTGTCGACCCTAAGTTAACCTATTCCATGCCTCCCAGAGTGACTGCTTCAACTGGTTTGGACGCCTTAAGCCATGCATTTGAGGCTTTAATGGCGGTTAACTCCAATCCAATAACGGACACGCTGGCCCTTCAATCAATCGAAATCATATTCAAGTATCTGCCTAGGGCTTACAGGAGCGGTGATGAGGAAAGCAGATTTGGTATGAGCTTAGGTGCTTTAATGGCCGGTATGGCGTTTATAAATTCATGGGTCTGCTTAGGACATGCCCTCGCCTACTCCTTCTCTGTAACATATAGGGTTCCACATGGGCTTTCCTGCGGGCTTTCCCTACCTTACGCCTTTAAGTTTAATGCTCCAGCAATACGACATAAGCTTCCGCAGATAGCTGAGAAAATAGATGTTAGCTACAAGGAAACGGTAAAGAGCCAGGAGGATCTGGAAAGGTTCATTTTTGATAGTATTATGGGGCTTCTAGACGAATTGAACGCCCCAAAAAGGTTAAGGGAGATAGGGGTCTCAGAAAAAGATCTTGGGAAAATTGCCAGCAAGGTTCTCACGTTTACACGTCTAATAGAGAAAAACTCAAGGGCTCTATCTGGGGAGGATGTGCATAGACTTGTCATGGAAATGTGGTGACAGCCATTAAAGCTAAGTTTCAATTTGTCTCCAATTTGTATTAGGTGATTGGCATGCATGGACACCGAATAATTACATTGCTTTCAGATTTCGGTTTAGTGGACTCTTATGTTGCTGAAATGAAGGCGGTCATACTTTCCATATGCCCAGAGGCCTGCATAGTTGACATAAGCCATGGTGTTAGAAAATTCGATGTTAGGATGGGTTCCTTCCTTCTTCTTCGCGCATCCCGCTTCTTCCCTAAGGGGACGATTCACTTAGCCGTTGTTGACCCCGGGGTTGGCACTGAGAGACGGCCAATAATAGTTGAGACTGAAAGAGGCTTCTATGTTGGACCGGATAATGGGCTTTTGATGCCTTCATCTAAAATGGATGGAATCAAGCATATCCACGTCATTTCCAATCCAAAGTATATGCTCAGCGAAATATCTAGAACGTTTCATGGGCGCGATATATTCAGTCCGGCTGCAGCATACTTAGCTAGAGGGGTTCCGATTTCGGATTTTGGCCCAGAAATATTTGATCCCATCGTTCCAAGGTTCGCTGAGGCTAAGGTTCACGATGGGCTTATTGAAGGTGAGGTGGTCTATATTGATGATTTTGGAAATCTGGTTACTAACATAGCGCAAAGCAACCTTACTTCTGCGGGGATTTCGGAGGGAGATACGCTGCTCATTAAAGTGCGGGGTAAAAACTTCAGGTTAAAGCTTTGTGAAGCTTATGGATGCGTTTCAAAAAATGAGCTGCTCACCATAATTGGAAGCAACAGCTTTCTAGAGATTTCAGTTAACCAGGGCAGCGCCTCAAGGCTTTTAGGTGTTGAAGCTGGCGAAAAAATAATTATTGCTAAGGAAACGGAATTTTAGAAGAATACTGCAGTTATGTGCCGAGATTAAGATTTGAAAGGGATAATTCTTAAAAGATTGACTACTAAAGATTAAACTATGATAAGAATACAGAATAGAGATAGAGTCTATGCTGTACGTAAGCATGGGGAAGCCTTGTATCGCGACCTTTTCTGTGCAAGCTTAGAGGACAGTTCAAACAAGGATCCTGAAAGCGAATGTCTTCAAACCATGTGGAAGTGCTGGATAACCACGGTGCCAGCAGGCGTTGAGATAGAGCCTCATGCTCATAAGGATCATGAGCAAATATACTATATGATTAAGGGTTCCGGGACGATCATTATTGGAGGGGAAAAGGTTAAGGTAAGGGCCGGAGATTGCATATATCTGCCAACAGATATACCTCACAGCTTCATAAATGATGGTGACGAAGAGGTTGAGATATTCTGTGTAGGAGCGAACATTTTTAGACCTTGGATAAATAAGTGAGAGCGATGCTGAGAGCGGTGCAAATGCTATGCTAGAGCCTAATTAAAGGGCTGAATCTGATGGATGCGGTTAAAACTGTCAATCTCGTCAAAATATATCAAGGTAAAGAGAAAATCGAGGCTTTAAAGGGCGTTACTCTATCGATTAGAAAGGGTGAACTCTTCACTCTTCTCGGTCCAAACGGAGCTGGAAAAACAACTTTTCTCAGGATAATTTCCACGCAGCTTTTGCCCACAAGCGGCGAAGCATATGTTTTAGGGCTTAATGTTCTAGACGGGTATAGAGATGTGCGGAGGCATATAGCCGTTGTTCCACAAGATGTGGCGACATATGGTAATTTCACTCCTTGGGAATACTGCTACTATTTTTCGCTTCTCCGCGGCATGAGCAAGCTAAAGGCTAAGGAAAACTCTGAAAAAGCCTTGAAGGCTGTGGAGCTATGGAATTTAAAAGATCGTGCATGCGCAACGCTTTCTGGCGGGGAGAAAAAGAGGGCGATAATCGCTTCGGCTTTGGCTTCAGATGCGGATATCCTTATGCTTGATGAACCTACAAGTGGTTTAGATGCTGTTGCGAGGAGGAAAGTTTGGGCCGTCTTGAGGGAAATGGTTGAAGAGGGCAAAACGATTCTTTTAACAACTCACATAATGGAGGAGGCCGAAATGGTTTCTGATAGGCTGGCTATAATTGATAGGGGCAGTCTATTAGCGCAAGGAACTGTGGAGGAAATTAAAGGATTAACTAAGGAAAAGTTCAGGGTTATTGCTGAGGGAGATCCGAAATCGCTGGAAAAACTTGTCAGCAGCAACTTTTCAGTGAGTCTTGGCAACAGGAGAATAATTTATGTTAATGATGGGGATGAAGCCGTAGAACTTGTGAAAAAAGCTTTGAAATGCGGGTTGAAGGCTGAAGCATCACCCATCACGCTTGAAGACATCTTTGTGAAACTCATTAGAGGAGAATATGATGATTGGAAAAATGATTAGAGATGTTCTGGTGGTCGCTGCCCTGAAGTCTATTCCAGACTTAAAAAGGCAACCATTAGTGCTAATTGTCATAGGATTGATAAGCGCATTGCCGCTTTTCTTCATGATGGTCTGCGGAGGTGAAATAAGCTACGGATTAGTTGGAGCCGTGATTTCCACCGTTGGTTTTATAGGCATTTCTTCAGCCATACAAGACGTCGCGTTGGATAGGTATGTAAAGATTAGGGAGATGATTGTGGCTATGCCGGTGCACCCAGTTTCATATATGGTGGGAGTGGCCTTAGCCCCGTTAATCCTTTCGCTGCCCGGAATAATTTTCTTTTTAGCGTTAGCCATAGGGCTTAGTTTTCTGCCGCTGCAATCTTTAGGGTGGATACTTATATCTTTGCTTTTATGCTGGGCTGTTTTGAGCTGTATAGGTTTTACCATATCCACGTATCTTAGAAAGGCAAGTATTTACACCTTAAACAACATATCCAACATCCTCGGCCTAGGCTTGGTTTTTCTCCCTCCAGTCTATTATCCAGAAGAATTTTTAGGCGAACTAAGATGGATATCTATCATTTTTCCAACGTCTAATGTTGCCGGACTGATTAGGGCTTATTCTGGGCTTATACCGCTTTCACAAGAGGATATTTTAATCCGCTGGCTTATCCTTTTAGGGATGATTGTTGCCTCCACGCTTCTTGTGATATTTAAGGCTAAGTGGAGGGAAACCTAAAGGTCAATTTAGGCTTTATTCAAAGTAGGTTTCGCCATCCATAAGATGCTTCCTAGCGGCTTTCTCATTTATCTCCACGCCTAGTCCAGGTCTTTCTGGAACACTTATGTATCCATCTTTAATTATCGGCTTATCAACCCCTCCCGCCAGGTCATCCCACCATGGCACAGCAACCGCATGAAATTCAATAGCTATCAGGTTTTCAGGCATCGCCGCGGCCGCATGAACATTAGCCATGGTTGATACTGGCGACCCCGCGCAGTGGGGGGCTATTGATAACCCATACAGGTTTGCCAGCCAGGCAACCTTCTTGTTCTCCATTATTCCGCCGTTTGTGGCTATGTCTGGTGCAACTATATCCACCGCTCTCTCTTCGATGAGCGGTTTGAACCCTGTTGCAGTGTATATATCCTCGCCGGTTAATGTGGGAGTTGTAATGGATTTGGTTACCGTTTTGAAGCCCCTAGTATCCTTCCAGTCGATTATGTCCTCAATCCAAAGCAATCCGTAAGGGTCAACTGCTTTGCCAAATCTAATCGCGCCCTCCACGGTGCCTCCCTGATAAGAGTCAAGGGCTAGCGGAAAATCATCCCCAACGGCATCTCTTAATGCTTCAACAACGGAAACTTCATATTTAATCGCTTTACCAGTTGGAACATTACCTATGAGAGCATCCTTCCCCGCGTATTGAGGATGCAGATCGAACTTCAGTATTGTAAAACCCATAGCCTTAATTCTTTTAGCGGCCTCAGCGTACGCCTCAGGCGTATAGAATTCTTCAGCACCCTCGAAGGAGTAATCAGTTGCTGCATCGCTTATGGCTCTGCCAGCGTGGCAGTCGCAGTAAATCCTAATTTTACTCCTAAATTTGCCGCCGAGAATTTTGTAGATGGGAACCCCGAGAGATTTGCCCAGAATATCCCATAAAGCTATTTCAATCCCGCTGACGGCGCCGCCAAATCGGCCCTCAGCACCATACGCCCGAATCCTCGCAGATAAACGTTCAATATTGGTTGGATCCTCGCCAACAATAACTTTTTTAAGGCGGAGTATCTGCTCTTTCAACGGTATTACATAGTGATGCGCTGGCGAATAATCTCGGGCTTCACCTAAACCGCTTATCCCCTCATCAGTATCCACCCTCACAAGAGGCCAGCAAAAATTTCCTCTAATTACAGCAACCTTAACATCTGTGATTTTCATGAAAGCCACCGAATATAATGTTTTAAGGCTTCTCTATTTATAGCATTTTAAAATTTTCTCGTTATCTCCACTCGACCTTCCTAGATAAAATCACATATCATATCTTGAAAATCCTTCTTTAAGTGCCTAAACAAACCCCTTGAAAGGGTTTAAATATTTCCCAATTCCCATTAGATATTTGACTAAAAATGGAGTCGCTAAAGAAGGAAATCCTAGAACTCTTGGACAGAGATATAGAGTTTCGTTATGCCGTGGCTGGCTATTTGGGGCTATTGGAAATACTGAAGAGGCTTGACAGCCTAGCGGATGAGCAGGTCAAACTTAGAGAGGAACAGGTTAAGCTCAGGGAAGAGCAAGTTAGACTTAGCAAGGAACAGGTTAGATTTAGGGAGGAACAAACAAAGATCTTTAAAGAGATCGGGGCATTCAGGGAAGAGCAAACCAAGATTTGGAAGGAAATTGAGGCATTTAGGGAGGAACAAACAAAGATCTGGAAAGAGATCGGGATGCTTAGAGAGGAGCAAACAAAAATCTGGAAGGAAATTGATATGCTTAGGGAAGAGCAGATTAGGCTCAGAGAGGATTTCAACAGGATGCTTGAGGTTATAAAGCAGCTTCAGGAAGGGCAGATTAGAATAGAGAAGAGAGTAGATTTTCTTGAGAAAAGATTCAATTCTCTTGAGGGCGCGATGATAAGCGGCTTCGGCGAGCTAAGTAAGTTTGCCGGATTGACATTCGAAGAATTCGTTAGGAGATTCTTAACTGCAAGCATGAGGAAATCGGGGGATATACCTGAGTATGCGGAGTTGGTGAGAGGTTTTGTAGATGGTGAGGAGATAAACCTATTCTTAGAGGAGCCACTAATCGTTGGGGAGGCTACAAGCTACGCTGAGTCCACGGATGAGATGCTGAAGCTGCTGAGAAAGGTAGAGGTTGCTAGGGCAAAATATTCTAGAGAGCCTAGGAAAATCCTAGTAATACTCACGGCGAAAAGAGAAGCGGCCAAAGAAATAAGAAAAATAGCCGAAGAGAAAAGCGTAGAGATCATAATTGGGAAAATCGTCGACTAGATTGTGGTTAGATCATAATTATGTAAACGTAGGCCGTAACCTGTTATGCTAAACATTCATATGCTGCTCTAACAATCTGGACAGTGAACTCTAACCATTAATATTATTGTTAAAATGATCTTGCCGGATGTTTGGCTCACACTACAAATATTTATGTTTGCTGTAGCGCTCTAATTTCATGCGGTGCTAGACCATTTTAGTAATGGGGTGCTGGCAATTTGACGGTTGGATGGGGTCTACTCAAATATTACAATTATGACGGAAATTTACCGTTAAATGTCTATGAGGAGGTTATTGAAGAAAGGAGCGATCATAAAAATTTAAAGGTTTATTTTGATTCCGTTAATGGTGAGAGGGTTCCGGGGCTCTTGTCGATCCCAAGAAAGGAAGGAAGGGTTCCATGCATTGTTTTTCTTCATGGTTACGGTGGGTCAAAGGAGGATATAATTGAGGCTACGGGGTTTGTAGCCAAAGAGGGCTATGCAATTATGGCTATTGACGCCAAATATTAAGGTGAGAGGCGGGAAATTGGTAAAGAGCTGTTTTCTCCAGATGTTACTGATTCCGTTAGGTCCGTGATTCAAACGGTTATTGATCTTAGGAGGGCTGTGGATTACTTGGAAACTAAGTCTGAAATTGATTATGAATAAAAGATGGCTGCATTGCTAGTTGCTGGCGGAAATTTAAGTTTGATGATTCATGAAAGTCAGCATTACACAATGCTGTCGATAAGGGAATACTTGAGGAGGGTGGGAATACCATATGAGGATCTACAAAGAATGCTGGATCCGATCGACCCCTTAAATTTTATAGGGAACCTCTCGCCTAGGCCTATTGTTTTTCATCTTGGAAAATTCGATGAGATATTTCCGGCTAAGGCTGGGAGGCAACTTTATGAGAAGGCTGGTGAACCAAAGCAGATTTACTGGTATGATTCTGGACGTGATGTGCCTTTAGATCTGGTTATAATGCGCGTATTAAATTTCATGAATCAAAAATTACTTGGGAGAACATTTAACCAGCGTGGGCTTCCTTCTTGAACTGAACGATTATCTTCGCAGTTTTTAGGTTTCTCAGCGCTCCCTTCTAACAACCTTTGCTCCATCTCCGGGCTTCGCGCATATTGGAATGCTTTTTATACCGACTTCTTCGAATGCTTCCTTCATTGCAAGCGCAACATCTCTCGCTTTCACTTTTCTAGAGTTTACAAGCGCTATTATTGATGGCCCCGCTCCGCTTATTGATACGCCTGCAGCGCCGGATTTTAAGGCTTTTTCCTTAACATGATTTAATCCAGGTATAAGGCGCGCCCTGGCAGGTTCAATAACAGCATCCACCATGCCTTTACCCATCACTTCAACGTTGTTTAGGGCTATACCGGCGACGAATGTTGCCGCACGTCCTACATTATGAACCATGCTTCCAAGATCCACGTTTCTTGGGAGTACTGACCTAGCTAATTTTGTATCTAACTTTATTTCTGGGAGTACTATTGCAAACTCAACGTTATCCGGCATCTTTAATCTTAAAACTTCTAGGGGCTCCCTGGAGGTTATAACTATGAAACCTCCCATGATTGCGGCCGCCACATTGTCGGCGTGGGGGGCGCCGGCTGAAGCCAATTCTCCAAGCGCGGCAAAACCTATGAGCTCTGTGGAACTTAGATTGAAGCCCTGAAGTTCATTTATAGCCACGGCGGTTGCAGCTGCGCTTGCTGCGCTGCTCCCTAAACCGCTGCCCGGTCTTATCCCCTTAAGAATTCTTATTTTTAAACCTATTTTTTCCCTTGAGAGTTTCAGTAGTTCATTTGCAACTATTCCAGCCGTATTTTTTTCAGGCTCCCTTGGTATTGATTCGGAGCCTTCACCCTCTACTTCTATTTTGAGAGATCTTTCATCTATTTTTTCGATTAGAACCCTGTCTGAGAGAGCGTCTAGGGCTACGCCGAAGGCATCGAATCCCGCCCCCAAGTTGGCTGAGGTTGCCGGCGCGGTGGCTTCAACGATTGAGAAGACCATCAGCGTCACCTAAACAGCATAATTTTATTATTTGCGCTTAAATGCTTAGCGCTTTTACCATGTTCAGAAAAACTTTTAATTTGCTTTGTAAATGAGTCTTTATATTTCAGGTTTGAGGTGAATGTTATGGATTTGTTTGAGGCTATTCTGGGTAGACGTAGCATAAGGAGATATTTAGATAAGCCGGTTGAGGAGGAGAAGATCCTTAAATGTCTTTACGCCGCCACTTGGGCTCCCTCAGCCCATAACTCCCAGCACTGGAACTTTATTGTGGTTAGAGAACTTGAGATTAGGAGGAAATTGGCTGATATTCATAGATGGGGGAGGTTTATGGCGGAGTCACCTGTGGTCATAGTTGCTCTGGGCAACCCGTTAAAATCAAGCTTTTGGCGTGAGGACCTAGGTGCAGCTGTGGAGAACATGCTATTGGCCGCCCAAGCCCTAGGTTTAGGAACATGCTGGATGGGGGTTGCGGACACGCCATATGAGGAGGAGATGAAGAAAATATTAGGTGTGCCAGAAAACCTAAGGATACTATGCACGGTCTCCATGGGCTACCCGGCTGAGAGACCCATTAGGGGTAGGGAACAGCTCAGCCGCAAGGTGCACTGGGAGAAATATGGCGTGCAAAGGGAGATTAAAGAGCCAACGCTAACCAGCAGCTCTTAGACTGCTAAGCGCTAAGCCTAAGCATAGCGCTGAATAGGCGAATGGAGAGAATGAAAACAGAAATCAAACCTATGTTCAACGGCAAAATCAACTCTCTCATCAGCACGCTGAAAACCCCGCTGTTTCACCCATCCCTCCCCCCTTAACAACAAAATCAAAAGCCTGCCTAACATCCAGCATAAATGAATTGCATATTGAATTTTTTCTGAATTGGACAACTGCAGTAGACAAAACTGGCAAAAATTATAGGAGAAACTTCAAGGCCAAAATAAGAACGAAAATCTTTTGGCTTTCAGAATCTCAAAAGAATTGAGCTAACACTGCGAAAAATGGGCGTAAACCCGAAAGAAGCTTATTTGGGGGCTTTATGAGGCGGCGGCGCAGAAAGAACCCGGGTCGCCGGCATTCTTGTTCAAGCCTCTGAAACAGGGCGAAATCAAGCCCCATTTCAAGAAAGCAGCGTGAATTTTTGGTGCGGCCGCCGGGATTTGAACCCGGGTCGCCGGCGTGGCAGGCTTTAAAAATTGATTATTCTGCCTTGAGAGGTGATTTTCAGGTTTATCTTGGCAGATATAACCCG
>JAGTRG010000021.1 GCA_018396435.1 Candidatus Bathyarchaeota archaeon | reverse complement strand
ACGGCTATTACCCAATTACGGTTCTTGAATATAAGCAGATGGTTGGCAGAGCTGGGCGCCCAAAATACGATGACATCGGCGAATCAATCCTAATTGCAAAAACCGATGAAGAAAGGGACTACTTAATGGGCAGCTTCATTCTCGCCAAGCCGGAGAGAATATGGTCTAAGCTTGGCGTTGAGAAAGTTCTTAGAGGTCATGTTCTCGCAACAATAGCATCTGAGTTTGCTTTTTCAGAGCAAGGTGTATATGATTTCTTCGGTAAAACGTTATTTGCTCTCCAATATGATATTAGGGCAATAAAGGGCGCAATAGCAAAAATACTGAGTTTTCTTCATAATGAGGGTATGATAAGGTATGAGGGAGACTATTTTAAGGCTACAACTTTCGGCTTAAGAGTATCACAGCTATATATCGACCCGGTTTCAGCAATAATAATTCGTGACTCATTTAAGGCTGAGGCGCCGAGACTTACAAGCATAAGTTTCCTCCATATGATTTCCCACACGCCGGATATGGATCCGAAAGTTAGACCCCTATCTAATGAAATTGGCAGGTTATCGCTATTTATTGATGAGCATCGCGACGAGTTTCTTGTAAATCCGCCTGATGAGTGGGCTGATAGGATGGATTATGAGGAGTTTCTAAGCGAAGTTAAGACGGCGCTCGTACTGAATGCTTGGATAGAAGAGCGTTCGGAGGATGAAATAATCGAGATGTTTGGGGTTGAGCCAGGGGACTTATACCACTTAACAGAGACAGCTAAGTGGCTTCTTTACGCATCATACGAGCTAGCGAAGTTGTTTGAGCATAAAGTTTTTCTGCCTAAGCTCGCTGAGCTCATGGCGAGGGTTGAAAAGGGGGTTAGAGCGGAGCTTCTGCCAATAGCAAGGCTTGAGGGGATTGGAAGAGTTAGAGCGCGCATACTTTATAATGCTGGGCTGAGAACGATTGAAGACTTGAAAAGGGCTCCAGTAAGTAGGCTGACGGAGCTTCCCCTTATAGGGCCTAAAGTGGCAAAAAGCATCAAGGAGCAGGTCGGCGGACTGGTAGACATTGACGAATGGAAAGAGCTCTCTAAACTTAAGAAGCCTGAGCAGCAGCATATCATGAAATATTATGATGAAAAGCAGTAATTTTAAAGAAAAATAAATAGGGAACTTTTAGCGTTACTATTTCAATGCTCCTCTACTGGTTGAGGTGCTGCATGTATGTCTATGGATCTTAAAGGCGTAGTCATAAGTTATAGAAGAGGACCTAGAACTCAGAGGTCTAGGGAATGCTTAATACAGTTTCCAAACGTTAGGTCGAGGTTTGAGGCAGGTAAGCTTATTGGGCGTAAAATCGTATGGTCCGATGGAAAAAACAGCACTGTTGTAGGTGTAATTCTTTCTCCTCATGGGAACAAGGGGGTTGTTAGAGCGCGCTTCAGAAGAGGTCTGCCCGGGCAAGCATTAGGAAGCCTAGTTCGAATAGTGGGCTAGGCTTAACGCCTAAGAAAATTTCAAAGGGTCTTTAGGATCGATCTTGCTAGGATTCGGGCGACTCTTAGAGGCTCTGGCACGGCGCCATGCAGTGTAAACTTGTTCAATGCTTCCTTCGCTTCATCTAAATTCATGCCTAGAAATCTCACGTATAAGCTATGCCCCGTGCGGAGGGTTATAGGCGTTCTAGGACCATTTTTACGGTAGACCTCTATGCGCTTTTCGCAGTCTAGCGGGAATAGTTCAAGGAAGTATTTTTCCAGCCCCTCAGACTCCTCATATGTTACGCATATTAATGGAAGAGAAAGCTCCTTGTAAACTCTCTCTAAATCAATCACGTTATACCAGCTTATGACGCAGCCATTTAGCATAAGGACATTTATGTCGCGTCTCTTCAGCGTCCTATACATTTCAATTATTTTTTCGGTTGCATCCATCCCGCCAACCGTCGTTCTGGAAAAAACGAAACCGTCAATTATTCCATCGCTTCTAGCAACAACCCCGGCTAAAATCGACTTTTCACTTAGACCCTTAATGAAACTCTCTGATATTCCCAATGCTCTAAAAGCCTTTTTATGCACATGAAGATGCAAAGGAACACCTTTTATATGGAACGAACTATTCCAGCGTGAAGTATACCCGTTTGTTGAGCCTACCCTTACTCTCAATCTTTAAAAGCCTTATTTGTCCAACTTCCCTAAGATTTCTAACATGCGTTCCACCGTCAGCCTGCTTATCAATACCAGTTATTTCCACAATTCGTAAAGATGGAATGTCCGGTGGAAATGCCTCAGCCATCTTCACAACCCCCGGAATCTTCAGTGCCTCCTCCCTTGGGAGCTCATACCATGTAACCGGGATGTCCTTTTTTAAAACCTCATTCACTTTATTTATGCATTCAATTATCACTTCTCTATCCATTTTTTCTAGGCTGAAATCGAAGCGTATCTTTTCCTCCTCAATCTGGTTGCCTGTAACAAGCGCACCTGTCTCGTTGCATATCAATGATGCAAGTAAATGTGCGGCAGTGTGGCTGCGCATAAATTTATATCGTCTCTCCCAGTCTAGAAAGCAGCGAACCTTGTCACCCTCCTTTAGTCCCTCCCTATCAACCTCATGCGATATTTCATCGCCGAACTTTCCAACGTAAACAACGTTAAAAATTTCATCGCCACGTATCATTTTGCCAGCGTCGTGAGGTTGTCCTCCACCCTTGGGATAGAATATTGTCTGATCTAGAACCACATACTTGCCCTGCGTAACCTTAACAACCGTTGCGTCGCACTCCTTAAGATAGCTATCCTCTAAATAAAGGGCCTTGGTCAACAAAACCACCAAAAATAATGGTTAATATTGATGAATTTATGCTTTATCCATCCAAACATCCAGGAGAGCGTCTTTACGCAAATCCCTCAATTAAGGGATGAATAATTCTACGATTTTAAATCTCTCAGCATCTACAAGCCCATAATCAGTTATCCTTAGCTTAGGAATAACTGGCAGAGAGAGGAAGGACAGAGCTGTGAATGGGCTTTTGACCTTGCAGCCTAATTTCGAAACCTTCTCTTCTAGAGATTCCATTTTCTCAGATATTTTAGGTGCATCTTCAGTCGTCATTAATCCGGCTATGGGCAGCGGGAGCTCCTCAAGTATTTTTCCCCTACTGGCGACGACTAGCCCTCCATTTATCTCGCCGAGCCTTATGATGGCTTTGTAGAGTTCTTCATCGTTTGTGCCCACTGCAATTATATTGTGCGAGTCATGGGCAACCGTCGATGCAAAAGCGCCTTCTTTAAGATTAAATCCCGTCACAAATCCCTTCCCAACCCTCCCCGTTCCTCTATGTCTCTCTAAAACGCATATCTTTAACATGTCACGCTCAAGATCGGGTTTAACCTCGCCATCAACTAATTCCATATCGCAGTGAATCTCATCCGTGACTATCTGATCCTTAATTAAGCCTATGACCCTGACTTTTACTTTACCCTTCATGCTGACGGGATGTTTTATACATAAGTCCTTAGGTTTGAATGCGCCTATGTGAACAGTCCTCCTCAAAATCTGTTTGGGAGGCGCTGGAGGCCTGCTAATGCCTAAGTATAGTCCATTTTTAGCGGCAATTTTCCCATCTATCAGAACAACGGATGCTTTAAACTCCTTAAGATTGTTTACGATCACTATGTCTGCGGATTTGCCGGGGGATAGGCCGCCTAAATTCTTAAGCCCAAAATACTCAGCTGGCTTAAGGGTCACCATTTTCACGGCGTCCAACGGGTCTAATCCCTCTTCAACGGCCCTTCTAAGGCATTGGTCTAAATGTCCCTCATGCACTATGTCGCCAGCATGCCTATCGTCGGTTACAAGCATGGATCTCTCCGGACAGCCCTTTGAGATTATCTTGACCAGTTTTGAGAGGTTCTTGGCTGTTGAGCCTTCCCGGATCATAATCCACATTCCGAGAGACATTTTTTCCTCAGCCTCATCAATGCTTGTCACTTCATGATCTGAGGTTATTCCAGCTAAAGCGTATACGCATAATTCCTCGCCCTTAAGTCCAGGTGCATGTCCATCAATGATAATCCCGCTGCAGGTTTTTATCTTCTCCAAAATGCTCCTATCCTTTTTTATTACTCCCCCATAATTCATGACTTCGCCTAGTCCTATTATCTGTTTAAAACGCTTCAGCTTTTTTATCTCCGTTAAGCCTATCTCAGCACCTGAAGTCTCTAAATGCGTTGATGGGACGCATGATGGGATCATGAAATAAACTTTAAGCGGCGATCTTTTCGCATCATTAATCATGAATTTTACGCCCTCTAACCCCATCACATTTGCAATCTCATGCGGGTCGGCTATGACGCAACATGTGCCTCTTGGAATAACGGCCCTCGCAAATGTGCTTGGGGTCATTAGTGAACTTTCAATGTGAATGTGTCCATCAATATACGCTGGCAGAATATATTCTGTAGGGCGCTCAATAGTTTCCTTTGCCCTTTTAGGCTTTGAGCCAACATAAACTATTATGCTGTTCTTTATGCCGATGTAGCCTTCAGAAATATCGTTGCGATATACATCTATAATCTTTCCAGATACTAGAAGATCTAAGGGCAAAGCTCCTAAACAAGCATCGATACAATTGTTGAGAAACTCCATATGCTATCTTCCACCCATCCCATATAATTAACTCCAATATGGATTTATTGATTGCCTTGGGAGGCTTGAGAATCTCCATTTTTAGATATTTGAATCTGAATAAAAATGCTTTCTCAGTCTTTCAATTTGGGCATCTCAATTAAAGGATTTTAGTACTGCCCTAAAGAACCGTCTCTCCTCGCAGCGTCATATCCCTTTTTGAATATGTAGATAGAGATTGGGGTTGCTATGATTATGAATATTAGTAGGCTGATGACGTTGCTTAAAATTTCCGGGGAGGTTAAATCTTTTCCAGATTGCAGACAAAGCCTAATGCCGTCCAGCGAGTAGGTTAATGGGAATATTCTCCCAATCCATTCAAGAAACCAGGGTAGAAGCCTCAGCGGATAGAACACGCCGGATACAAGCTGGCTTAGCCATGAGAACGCCCATGTAACCGGATTCCCTTGCTTAATCTTCATTATTACGCCTGTGCTCAGAATCCCTATGTCCATGTGGCTTGCTATTAAAAGTATAGTTAGCACTATGACCGATAGAATTGAAGCAGGCGTCACATAGACTTTGGCTCCAAGCATCACGCCGACAAATAGCGACATTAACAGCAGGGCTGATGAAACTATAAATGAGAAGCATACTTCGCCTAGGAGGAAGATCTTGAAATCCGTTGCTGTTGAAAGTATTGTTTCCATAGTTCCATTCCATTGCTCATCTCTTATGCTTTCATTTATGCTTTGAACAGCGAAATGAACGTATTGCTGGAACGCTATGCCTATAAGGGCGAAAGTGAAGTAGCCTCCAATCATATATCCGGCTTCTTGAATCTGCTGAGATGTTGTAATCAGAGAGAACAAGTAATATGTCACTACGAAAAGAATAATGCCTGCGATGTCAAGTGTAAGCCAGAACTTATAGGTCCACCATACTTTTAAATCCCTAACTATGAAGGAGAGAACTATGCGGTGAACTGGACTTTTCCTTCTGGGAACCTCCTCGGAGATTACATCGACGATCTTGTCAATGTCCAATTAAACCGCCCCCTAGTAGGTTGCGACCGTTCCCTCATACCTTATCCGATTAACCCCCCATCTAAAAACTTTTAAACCCATGGGAATAAACACGATGGCGTAAACTATCAGTATGGCAGCGTTTTTTAAGACTTCTGATGAAAAAAGCGTCGCTCCGTTTAACAGTATTTTTCTTGAGGCATCTAGGGCGTAAGTGTATGGCATTAGCCATGCCATAGCCCAAAGCGCTGGATATGCTTCAAGATATTTCAGCGGGAATAGAACTCCTCCTAGAAACTCAGTTATGCTGGCAAATAGAAATGTAAGGGGATCGCCCTTCTTATAAACTAATACTAGGCCGGACGCCATTATGCTTATCCCCGCGTAGCTTAGAACCATAAGCAGAATTATGACTATAAAAGAGAAAACCGTATTCAAGTTGATTACTAATGGAACATTCAACACGGCAATTCCAATGATCATTACACCAAGCATAAAATATCCGCTGACCATGAATCCCCTAAGCGACTGACCAATAATGTAGGACTTCATATCTATAAGCGAAGCAATTATCTGCTCAAGCGTTCCCTCACGTATTTCATGCTGTAGCGAATGGCTTAATCTACTTATGCACATCCACAGGTAGTTCGCTGTTGCTACGCCGACGAGGGCGAAAGACAACCAGCCGACCTCACCATATCCGGCTAGGGTAATCCGCCTGGCGTCCACCTGCAGGCCCATGAAGGAATACATCGCTATTGAAGCCACTGTGCTTATGGTTTCAGTGATAACCCATGTTCTGTAGGATAGGAAGATTTTGAAGTTAGCCCAGAAAACAGCCCATACGTGAACGATGTTAGATGATATGCGAGGCATATCCTCTTTGAACAAGGCTACTAAATCCTCAACTTTCATGCGGTTTCCTTCCTAGTTAGTTTTACAAATATGTCCTCAAGGGTCGGCTCAGATCTCCTAACCGCTAAAACTTTAGCATTCATGGCGCGTAGTTTGCTGGCTATAAAAGGTATTGCATCATATTCATCTTCAACCTGTAAACGTATGACCACATTGTACGGGTCATTTTTGACCTCCATAATTTGTTTAACTATCGGAAGGCCACCTAAACTTTTAATGACTTCTTGAAGATTGTTAGCTTCCCTAATCTCCACTTCTACGGCGTGTATGTCACGAAGCATATCTCTTAAAGCTGAAGGCGGCGCGTCCACAATTATCTTCCCATCTTTCATTATGGCGACTCTTTCACAAAGCTGCTCAACCTCAAACATATTGTGGCTTGTGAAGATTATTGTTTTGCCCAGTTCAATATTTAGAGCCCTGAGAAGCCTTCTTGTCTCAACAGCGCTTATTGTATCAAGTCCTATTGTTGGTTCATCCATAAATAAAATCGGTGGGTTGTGAAGTAGAGATCTGGCGAGCATAACCTTAACCTTCATGCCGGTTGAGTAATCCTTAACCAGCTTTTTCCTATCCTCGGTTAATTCAAAAAATTCTAACAGTGCATCAATTCTCTTTTCAGCAATATCCCTAGGGACATTCTGAAGGTATGCGTAAAATCTCAAGTTATCCTCAGCGTTAAGTCTCCAATATAGTGATCGCCCGCCTGTTTCGCCATGGAACCATCCGAAGCTGCTTCTAACTTTGTGCGGCTCCTTAATTATGTCGTACCCATTTACTTTGGCAGATCCCTCGGTTGGAAGTATGATCGTGCACAGTATCTTTATGAGTGTTGTTTTCCCAGCACCGTTAGGTCCCAAAAGGCCGAAAAATTCTCCCGTCTTAACCTTAATGTTTACGTGGTCAACTGCCTTAATGTATCTTTTAACCCCCTTCTCTTTATTCTCAAATATTTTTGTTAGATCAAATGTTTCAACAGCGTACTCCATTGTTTTAAGCACCTAAATGTTTTGAAGTGTAATTTGTCCTCATTTTTAACCTTATAAGAAAGGCTGGAAACTAATAATTGTTTCGAATCTCTTCTTTTCCGCACTGAAGTAGAAGCAATATATCCTTTAAAGTGTTTATTGCTGCATACGTCATCTCTTCAGCCTCTTTGAAAATGCGTGTTCCGCTACGTAGCAGAATGAAGGGTACTCCGGCTTTCTTAGCGCACAACGCATCTATCCAGTGGTCCCCAACGAAAACCGCCTCTTCAACAGGCACATTTAAGATCTCCAGAACGCGTAGAAGGTGCTCCGGATCGGGCTTGGGATTAGACACGTCGTCTCTAGCAACAACGGCGTCAACATACTTGCCTAAGCAAAATCTACTCATTATTTCCTCAGCATACTTCCTACATCCATTGGTTACGATACCCGCCTTAATTCCCATCCTCTTTAATTCCTTTAGGGTGCTTAAGGCGTTATCCATTAATTCAGCGTCCCCCAATGATTTCATCTCAACCTCGTTCATAATGTCGTTGACTTTGTTGAGAATTTTCTCAATTTCACATTGGCTTACTTTTCCAGCTAGGTCCATTTTTGCCACGTTGATTATCTCAAAGTTTGGCATGTTCTTGTTTAAAAGTCCAGATGTGACCCCTGCGCTCACTAGAAAATCGATTATTAAACTTTTCATTTTCTCGTAATTTATTTTAGATTTTATCAATGTATCATCTAAATCGAAGATTACAGCCTTTACTTTAATCATGTGAGGTTCTCGCTAGCTGATCCCTAATGCGCTTATAAGCACATTACATTTATTTACTTATTTAAGATTAATTCTGGTTGATTTAATATGGAAAAAAGGCCGATCGAAACATTAGTAGCATTCATTATTGCTGGGCCATTAATATTTCTCCTATATTTGTATTTCTTTGTTGGCTTTAATGACATCTTTGAGGTTTTTAAACAAATCAACCCTTACGATTATTCACTCTGCTACTCGCTGACCATCATCGCTCTAATAATAAGTACGCTTTTTTATTCAATGAGCTGGAATGAACTTATGAAGGCTCTCTCAATAAACGTGAGCGTCAAAAAATCACTCATTTTCTGCTGGCTAGGGCTCTTTGTAGATTTAGTGGTTCCATTAGAGACCGTTTCGGGGGAGATCACGCGCGTGTATCTTGTCCATAGGGAAACAGGTGATCCACCTGGGAAAATAGTTGCTTCAGTGGCTGGGCATCGTATAATAACAACATTTATAACCTTAGGCAGTCTTCTATCCTCATCATTATTTATTTTGAAGCGTAAGATTACTACGGAAATAATTATTCTTATGTTGGCGACGATCTCAGGCTCGGTGCTCCTTATAGCAATTTTACTTTACCTATCATTAAAGGAGGATGCGGCTGAGAAGCTAATTGACTTTTTAATAAAATCCGCAGACCTGTTAACTAGGAGCAGATTTAACTTCTCAGAGATTAGGGAGAAAGCCCAGCGTAATCTATCATATTTTTGTAGTGGATTCAGGTCTTTCGGAGTAAACCACAAGACTTTAGTGAAATCCGTAAGTTACAGTCTTTTTGCATGGCTTCTCCACTTAAGCATATACTTCCTTGTTTTTTATGCTTTGGGCTTTAGCCAAATATCTGGGAAAGTATATGAAACTATGGTGGTCTACTCCGTGAGCATGGCTGTTCAGGCAACACCGATTGCTCTCCCCCTAGGTTTAGTTGAGGTGGTTATGACAAGCCTTTATGCGCTGCTTGGGGTTCCAATAGCGATTAGTGGAACAGCAACGTTGCTCATAAGAATTGTAACTTTTTGGCTTCAAATAATGATCGGCTATTTAATAGCTCAATTTATGGGTATAAAAAATCTACTGAATAGAAGCCGCAAAGAGACATCAACTTGATGAAAAGGTTTTTCTACTATAACCGCAAATAACGTTTTATAGTGGGAAAATGAGTCAGCATTCACTTATCAAACTCGCGATGCGGTACTTCACAAGAAGAGGCTATACGGTGGACAGGGAATTCGGTAAAGAAGAAGATGATGCCCCGGCAAGAAAATTTGACTTTGTAGTGCGAAAAGGAAGCGAGATTTACCCAGTTTGGGTTAAAGATTGGAATAGAACCGTAGGCGTAAACGTGGTTATAAGCGTAGATAAGGCATCTCGAGATATAGGGCTTTTTAATCCAATCTTGGTAGCTAATAAATTCAGCGAGCATGCTAGGGCATATGCGAACCGAAAAGGGATAAGATTAGTTGCAAAATCAGATATTCTGAGAGAAGTGAGAGCCCTTTAGAAGTCCCTCAGATACTTGTCGAGTTTTCCCTCAGCCTCGAGTTTTCCAAGCCAGTCGACAATCCCAATTTTACGTTCCTCTTCACCATTAAGAACCCTTATGATTTCTTGAATTACATCCTCCACGCTTCTAGAGCTTACGTCGATTTCACACACCTTATTGACTCCATATTTTTTAACAGAGTCATAAAGGCATACGTCTAATATTTCAGCGGCAAGATTCTCCCTAATCTTTTCCTCTTTATATGAACGTTCTTTAAAGATGGTTTCCAGCTCTTCAGGGTTTCTTCTTAGGACGAAAGCGATCGCTATCTTTTCTGAAGGCACGACGTCCACAGCAAAATGTCCCTCAACAATAATGTCAGTAGATGCGTTAGAGATGATTTCATTAATTCTCTCTGAAACCTTGTCCACATCTGCGATCAATGTGTCCCTCTTCCTATCGACCCCGCTGTAAAGTCCCTCTTTCTTCACTAGTTCGCCTATGGATATCACTTGCGCATTAATTTTAGACGCTAATGCCTTCGAGATTGAAGATTTTCCAACTCCAGGCGTCCCAGTAATAACTATTATTCGCTTGATTTCTCTCTTCACCTTTTTCATTAGCCTGATCCTGTTTAATCTAGGGTGGACAAATCTATTTATAGTTTTATCCTCGTCTCCTCTTTTATGCTTCTTAGAACAAGCGCCGTTTCAGTGCTTACAACGCCATCAATTAGACCTATTTCATCAATCATCTTAGCGAGCTTGTTCTGATCCTCAGTTCGAACCTTCACTATAACGTAATATGATCCAGTTACATCGTAAACTTCATAAACGTCATCAATCCTGCTCAGAGATTCAAGAACTTTCTGAAGCTTTTTTGGATCAGCATTTATTAAGACGAAAGCCGTTATGTTCTTTCCAAGAGTCTCTGGCGAAATGATCACCGTAAATCTCCTTATAATTTTTTTCTTTAAGAGCTTCCTTACTCGCACAAATATTGTCGCCTCGCTTAAATTCAGCTTTTCAGCGATCTTTTTAAATGAGATTCTAGCATCATCTTGAAGCATTCGTAGAATCTCCCTATCCACCTCATCAATTTCTGAAGACATTTCCCTTCCATTAATAAATTTTCTAAATCATATATATAAATCATATTGAAATAAAAATATTTTTATGGCAGATTTATTAATGTTTATTTTTATTTTCCGAAATATTTATAAAGAAAAATTATATTTCCTATTGAGCATGGATAAGGGGGCGAGAGCCTTCAAGCTTAAATGTCCTGAATGTGATGCGGACATAGATGTGCCGGAAGACGTAATTTCAGGCGAGATTGTTAGCTGCCCTGACTGCGGCTTAGATTTAGAGGTCAAAATGGACGAGAGCGGATCAGTGAATCTTAAGCCAGCCGAGATAGAGGGTGAAGATTGGGGCGAGTAGAGGCGGAGATGAATCAAATAGGACTTGTATATGATAGGATCCGATGGGAAGAGAAGGTATTAATGGACTCTTCGAAGCGGCTTGGATTAAATTTGAAAATGATTGATTCAAAGGAGGTCTGTTTTGACACCCTTGAAGATCCGGCGAAAGTTGAGGAAGCCTTCGGAAATGTGGTTCTTCAACGTTGCATAAGTTACTTTAGAGGCTTACATATAACCGCTATACTGGAAAATTTCGGTCTTCGCGTGATTAACCCCTTTAGTGTTTCCCTCCTCTGCGGCAACAAGCTGTTCACTACACTAGCGTTAATTAAAGCCGGCGTTCCGATTCCAAGAACTCTCGTGGCATTCACGAATAGAGGCGCTCTAAAAGCCCTTGAGGCGCTTGGCTATCCAGCTGTTCTAAAACCCGTTGTAGGAAGCTGGGGAAGGCTCGTAGCCCTCATTAGAGATAAAGACTCAGCTCAGGCCCTCGTTGAGTCAAGGGAGGAGATGCAAAACTCCCTTATGCAGATATATTATCTGCAGGAATATATTAAGAGGCCTCCGAGAGATATACGTACGCTCACAATTGGAGAAGAAGTTGTAGCGGCGGCTTACCGCTACTCAGCTGAAGACGATTGGAGAACAAATGTTGCCCGCGGTGGAAGAACTGAACCGTGCCCAATAACTGATGAGCTTGAGGATTTTGCGATAAGGGCTTCTAGAGCCGTTGGAGGTGGAGTTTTAGCGGTTGATTGTATGGAATCGCCGGATGGAATAGTTATTCACGAGGTTAATAATACCCCTGAATTTAAGGGGTTATATTCTGCAACAAAGATTGACATCCCTGAGAAAATTATTGAGTACGCCATTAAGGTGATGAAGAAATGAGAGTGGGTGTTTTCGGCGCGTCGGGATATGTTGGCGGTGAAGTTCTTCGTCTTCTACTAGGTCATCCGAAAGTTGAAGTTGTTGCTGCAACATCAAACACTTACGCTGGAGAATATGTGCATAGGGTTCACCCGAACATTAGGGGGCAGACAACACTCAAGTTCATAAAGTCTGACCCCTTAGAGGCTGCTGGTTTATGTGATGTGTTATTTGTTGCAACGCCGCATGGTGTTTCATCAACATTCATCCCGCAGATTCTTGATTCCGGCATAAAAGTAATTGACACCAGCGCGGACTTTAGGCTCAAAAACCCTGAGGACTATTTGAAATGGTATGGTTGGGAACATAAATGCCCTGAAATGCTGAATAAAGCCGTCTATGGGCTTCCTGAGCTTCATCGTGAAGAAATAAGGGGGGCTCAGCTTGTTGCTGTTCCAGGATGCATGTCCACCGCTGGTATACTTGCCCTAGCGCCGATAGTTAAATCCGGCAATATTGAGAAAGATAGGATAGTTATCGATTTTAAAATCGGTTCCTCAGGGGCTGGCGCTAAGCCCTCTTTATCATCACATCACTCGGAGCATTATAGCGTCGTTAGGCCATATAAGCCGGTTGGTCATAGGCACACGGCGGAGTTAGAGCAGGAGCTAAGCCTATTATGCGGCGAGAAGGTTAAGATTTCAATGTCGGCGCATGCTGTTAACATGGTCAGGGGAATTCTCTCAACATGCCATGTTTTCATCAAAGAACACATCAAATCCATTGATGTTTGGCGGCTTTACAGAGAATTTTATTCCGGCGAACCATTCATTAGATTTATTCGCGACACTAAAGGGGTCTTCAGATATCCTGATCCAAAGATCACTGTGGGCTCAAACTACTGCGATATAGGCTTCGAAGTTGATGAGCATGCTGGCAGGCTTGTCATACTCTCAGCTATTGACAACCTTATGAAGGGTGCTGCTGGAACAGCTGTTCAAGACATGAATATTATGTGTGGCTGGGATGAAAGGGAAGGCTTACGCTACTCTGCATTACATCCAATTTAGGTGGAATATGCGATGATAGTTCTTAAGGTTGGAGGGGACATATTCAGGGGAGGATTGAATCAGGAGCTTGCTAACGATTTGAAAAAGACTCTTGAAGCCAGCAAGCTGGTCATAGTTCACGGTGGTGGAGACGAGGTTACGGAGATAGCTGAAAAACTCGGTAAGAAGCAGATTTTCGTTACATCGCCTGAGGGGATTAGAAGCCGCTACACGGATGAGGAGACGGTTGAAATATACACCATGGTTATGGCTGGAAGAATAAACAAGGCTATTGTACGGTGGCTTTTAAGCCATGGGGTGCTCGCCGTAGGCTTATCCGGCATAGACGGGGCGCTTATTACGGCGAGCAGAAAAAAGAAGCTGATCATAGTTGATGAGAGAGGTAGAAAGCGAGTTATCGAAGGCGGCTACACTGGGAAGATCAGCAGGGTTAACCCGCAGATACTGAGAATTCTCATAGAAAATGGATACGTGCCAGTTGTTTCACCCATAGCTTTAGGCGAAGAGAATGAGTGCTTAAATGTTGACAGCGATAGGGCTGCCGGTCAATTGGCTGGTGCGCTGAAGGCTGATAAAATAATTTTCTTAACGGATGTTCCAGGCGTACGCTTAGGGGAAGAATACTTAAAGAGAATCTCCTTGGGATATGCGAGGGAGGCTTTGCCGAAGATAGGTCCGGGAATGGATAAGAAGGTTATCGCATCAATTGAAGCTTTAGAATCCGGGGTTAGGGAGGCTATTATAGCATGCGGTTTAGTGGATGAGCCCATAACAGCCGCCTTAAAAGGTTTAAATGGCACGGTGATTTCAGCTGAAATCTGAGGAAATATATGCAATAGAAGACTCTCTTTCGGCCAGGTTCTACCAGAAATTCCCTGTATGCGCCGTCAGAGGTGAGGGAGCGGTATTATACGACGTAAACGGTAAGGCATATATAGACTGCATGGGCGGCTACGGTGTAAGCCTAGTAGGACACTGCCACCCAAAGGTTGTAAAAGCCATAAAAGAGCAATGTGAAAGGCTCATAGCGTGCCATGGATCATTATACAATGATAAGAGGGCTGAACTCTTAGAGAAAATCGCGAAGATAGCTCCGGAAGGGCTGGGTAAAATATTTCTGTCCAATAGTGGAGCCGAGGCTGTTGAATGCGCCATAAAAGCCGCTGTAAAATATACCAGCAAACATGAGATCATAAGCATGGTTAGAAGTTTTCACGGCAAGACTTTAGGCGCCCTATCGGCGACATGGAACCCAAAATACCGGGAGTCATTCGAGAAGATTATCAATAAAAACTTTAAGTTTGTACCATTCGGCAAACTTGATAAGGTTGAAGAAGCCATCACGGACAACACCGCAGCGGTAATTGTTGAGCCAATCCAGGGCGAGGGCGGGGTGCATGTGGCCCCAAGTGGCTTCCTTGAAGGCTTAAGAAAACTCTGCGATGAGCATGGAATACTGCTGATCTCCGATGAGGTTCAAACCGGATTTGGACGCACGGGATGCATGTGGGCTTCTGAGCATTGGGGTGTTAAGCCGGACATAATGTGCGTTGCGAAGGCGATGGGCGGCGGCATGCCCATCGGCGCCACAATAGCCAGAGAGGACATAATGGACTCGTTGAAGGTTGGTGAGCATACCAGCACCTTCGGTGGGAACCCGCTTGCATGCGCGGCTGCATGTGCAACAATAGACGTCATAATTGAGGAGAATCTTGTTGAGAGGGCAAGAAGCCTTGGAAGCGTGTTTATGAATGCCCTCCGGAGCATGGTTGATGAGTTTAGAATTCTTAGGGAGGTTCGTGGATTAGGCCTAATGATAGGGCTTGAAGCCAGAGTTGACATTCATAATGTGCTCCTTAAATCGATTGAGAGGGGTGTGATACTGCTTTATTCCGGTAAAAATGTAATTCGCTTTCTGCCTCCGCTTGTCATTAGTAGAGAACAACTTAGCAAAGTTGTGGAAGTGTTAAGGGAAGTTCTAGTCGAAGAGGAGAGTAGGCTTAAAATTACAGGTTAGAGTATTATATAGTTGTGAGCGCATGAATCAGCATCCAGTAGAGTTTCTAAGGAATATGCTGGAAATCTATAGCCCAAGCGGTAAGGAGAAGGAGTTAGCATCCTTCCTAGTTGCAGAATTTAAGGATCTGGGCTTCGATAAGGTTTGGAGGGATAAGGTTGGAAACATTTACGGCAAGATAGGCGGCGGCCCGCCGGGTGTTCTATTGTGCGGACACATGGATACTGTTCCAGGGCAGATTCCAGTCAAAATTGAAGATGGGCGATTATACGGTAGAGGCGCTGTGGACGCCAAATCTTCATTGGCTGCGATGATATTGGCGGCTTCAGATTTTAGACCATATATCTCCAATTTTGGCGGCGAAGTTATTGTTGCCTGTGTCGTCGACGAGGAGGGGAAGGCCAGGGGGATTAAGAATCTCATACGTGAAGGATTGAAAGCTGACTATGCAATTTTCGGCGAACCAAGCGGCATAGAGAACATAACATTCGCATATAAGGGACGCCTACTTCTTAAAATTAAATGCGTGACTGCTGGTGGGCATGTGGGGGCCCAGCATGTCTTGAGCAATGCCATCGAAAAATCTTTTGAACTATGGGTTGAGTTCAAGAGCTCATGTGAGCAGCAGTATAAGTCACCGCTCGGAGTTTTCTACTCATTGACGCCGACGCTTATAGATATCCGAAGCTTCAGAACGATGGGCGGCATACCTAATATATGCGCTCTGAAAATCGACTTAAGGCTGCCCCCGACGATAAAATGCGAGAAGGCCGTTAGAATTGTTAAGGAAATCATAGAAGGCTTCCGGAGGGAAAACCTTCAGCCGTTAACAGCCATTGATCTCAAAATCATCGACCGAGTTGAGCCCTATGTGGCTAAAAAAGACAGTTTAGTGATTAAGTCGCTGGGGGAATCTATCCTTGAGGAGACTGGTAAAACGGCGAGGCTTATAAGAAAAACTGGAACAGGCGACATGAACATATTTGGGACGCATTTCAATATACCAGTTGCAACTTATGGACCCGGCAACTCGCATTTAAGCCACGCCTCTAATGAATATATCGAAATTTCCGATTATCTTAAGAGCGTGAAAATCTATAAAAAGGCTGTTGAAAAAATCTTTAAGTACCATTTGGAGCAAACAGATAAATGATCCCGCTTTATGATGAAAATAGGCCTAGGAGAAGACCATACGTAAATTATGCGCTGATCGCAATAAACATTCTGGTTTTCTTCTTCTTTTACCTGCAGGGTTTCCGTGCTTTCGAGATGAGCATAAGGAATTACGGAGCCACTCCAATATATATTCTCCGCGGGGAGAGGGTGGAAACCCTATTCACAAGCATGTTCATGCATGCAGATATACTGCATCTGCTTGGAAACATGCTTTATCTCTGGATATTTGGAGATAATGTGGAGGACATTCTTGGGCACACTAAGTATTTAATTTTCTATTTGATCGGCGGCGTCTTTTCAGGTTTAACGCATATAGCATCCGCACTTTTGTCGCTTTACACAAGCCCAATTATATATGTGATCAGCGAGCTTAAAACACCGGCTGTTGGCGCATCAGGCGCCATATCGGCGGTTCTGGGAGCTTATCTGCTCCTATATCCCAACGCGCGGATAAGAACCCTGGTTTTCTATGTATTTATTGCTACGATAGTTAGTGTGCCAGCGTATTATTATCTCGGCTTCTGGTTTTTCTATCAGCTGCTCATGGGCATAGTTTCCTTAAGCGGCTTATCGTCCGGCGTTGCTTTCTGGGCCCATATCGGCGGGTTCATCTATGGGCTGCTCATCGTGAAAGCCTTTGATTTGAAGCCTAGAAGGCAACCGATAGGTATTCGGGAAAGGCGAGTTTATAGGCCGATTGTTGCACCGTGGGTTAGAGAACCTCTGGTGGACATTCTCGTTGAGCCGGATAGGGTTCTCATCATGGCTTATATGCCCGGGCTTGAAGAGAAAGATATAGAGTTAGCGGTTTCAGAATGGGATGTTACCATATCTGCTGAGCGTGAAGATGTAAGGTTCTATAAGCATATAGTGCTGCCTGTACCGGTTCTGCCTAGAGTTGTTGACTTAACATATAGTAACGGCGTGCTTAGATTTATACTTCTCAGAATCATTTAGGGGGCTGTTAAAATTAATCGGTAAGCGATAGTTTCCTTTTAAAGGGGGCGCGTCATTAATGAACTACATAGTATTTATCTGCCCAAGATGCGGGTTAGCCAGATACGCTAAAGAGGGGCAGAAGACCGCTAAATGTTTAGGATGCGGATACCAGATTCAAATAAACCCTCAGAAAATCAGGATTATAGCGAAGGCTGAAAACATGGAAGAAGCAATCAATATTGTTAAATTTTACAAGATTAGAGGCAAACACTCATTAGAGTTCTCACGCGCTGATGATTAATGTTTAATAGGGACAAGTTCATCGAAAAATATGGTGTTAAACTTGTCGAGCAGGAGTGATGAGGGCGATAAAATACGTTTAATGGCTGACCTCTTAAGGAGCGGCGCAACATTAACGGATCTATCATGTCCAGCCTGTTCCTCGCCGATTTTTAGGCTTAAAAATGGGGATTTATGGTGCGCTCAATGCCGGAAAAAGGTAATCGTCGTTAGGGAGGGCGAAGAGGCCGAGGAGATTGAGGCTCTCTCAACGCTTAGTCAAGCCGAGTCAACTATCTTGATGAAGATATGGGAAGTAAATGAAAAACTTAGGGTGGAAGATAACTCTGAGGAGATCCATAAGTTAAGCGCTTTAATGTCCAGCCTATTGGAGAATCTTGAGAAGATAAGGAAAATCGGGAAACTGTGGAGATGAGTCCTAAAAAAACTTCTGGAGCATGCGAAATTTTACTAGGTGCGCATTACGGTGCCGCAAGAATTGAATCTAATGTTCCATTACTTGAGCTTCAGGAAGTGATCTTGAATGCGCTATATAACATCAATAGGCTGACCAGCCGCGCTGTGAAGAAGTACTTACCAAGCATGTCCGAGTTAAACTTGGAGATTGTTTTTGAGGTTGGCGTCGCAAACGGCACGTCATTTTACTACATTGACGACGAAACTTTGAAGTCTTTCATGGAGAAAATAAATAGGGAGCCCCCTCGCATATTGGATCTCATCTGCATTATTCGATATTACAAGCTTAGGAATGATGCGCGTAGAGCCCTAAGATTTGATTATTACTTCATGAAATTCCTTTTTAGTAGCAAAATGTTTGAGATTCAGGTTTTCCATGAGAAAGGATTACAACGTATAGATGTGGAGGATCTAATTAAGGTTCTAGTTGAAAACATAAATTCGGAGTTCGCCAGGAGAGGCATAAGCCCTATCAAAGTTAGGTATTCACAGCAATTTAATGCCCAAACGTTCTAGAACTATTCTCTGTATCTGTGAGGAAACCTTTTCTATTGGGCGGTTCCCATCTACCGGTATTAATTTTCCCTCCTTGACGAGGCTAGTGTAGATGTCTCTAACCTTCATTTGTACGTCCGGATATTCCATAACAGTTCTTTCGCTTCCCTTAAGCATTCTCATGATACCCTCAATTGGGACATCGATATAGATCGCTAGATCGGGCTTTAAGGCCATCCTATTAATCTCCTTTATCCA
>JAGTRG010000020.1 GCA_018396435.1 Candidatus Bathyarchaeota archaeon | reverse complement strand
ATACGCCGCCCTCCTTGTAGCTTAAACCTAAATTATCAAGCAGCCCCCTAATTCCCATAAGAATTTTCTTAGAGGGCTTTACAGCAATCTCCGGGGGAAAATAATGGTAGCTTGTTCCCTCCTCCCTGATAGCAAATGTCGGAACCAATATTTCTCCAACATCTATTCCGGGATTTATGGCGCCAGCCTCACCGAAAATCAGCAGATTCCTAATTCCACCAAAGATCAGGGCTTCAGCCAACATAACGGCAGCTGGGGCGCCGATATAGGAGTGAAAAACTGCAAGACCATCTCTGGTGGCGAAAAACCGTTTAGCCCCAACTATTTCCTCCTCCTTCTCTAAAAGAATATTGCCAGCAACATTTTTCATCCAATCATAAACCCGCCTAATGAAAACTAATACGCCAAACCTTACAAAATCCAAATCCCTAGGAGCAAAAAGCTTCGGGCTGATAATAGGTCTTTCACGCAAATACCAATACATGATCCTAAACCTCCAATTTTTAAATAAGCACCTAATCTTCACCTAGGTTGATCAAAATTTAAACTTTAATTCCAAGCATAAATTTCCTCTTGTGCTCACTGGGACGTATATGCGATTATGGTATGGAATAATGAGAATTTATTGGGAAAACCAGAAAAAGGTTTAAGGCCATTTCCCCCGCCTTATCTGTGACAGTGGTCAATTATTCGGCCATTTTTATCCAAAAGACTAAATTGATGTGACCACGGATAGTATTTAGCATGAGGAAGAATGGAGGTGAATTAAATGGGTGAAGATGTTGAAGAGCTGAAGGGAGTTTTCAGCGTTCTGTCAAGCCAAGTTCCAGCGTTAATAAGGGGGATAATTGCAAGCGTCTTCTCCGAAGAGGCAGGTAGGGAGATGGGTAAAGCTGCTGGCGCATTTTACAAGGGGCTTATTGAAGCTGGCATACCGCATGATGTCGCTATAAAAATGACTGAAAACTACATTTCAGTATTTACAAATTTAGGGGAAATAATGAAGAGGCTCGGTCCCGGAATGGAAAAGGAGAAAAAGATTCAGAAAGAAGCTGAAGAGAAAGAGGCTGAAAAAGAGGCTGGCAAGCAGGCTGAACAGCAATAAAAGATTAGAGTGGAGAAATTTGAGGGTTAAAGGATCTCTACACTTAATCTCAACCCTTTTTTATGGCTTTATTCTTCTCCTCAGCCTTTCAATTAGATTATTGTGGATATGGCTCACGGTTGACTGGAAAATTTGGAAAGCCAGAAGAGGCTTTGAAAAGGAAATAGTTAGGTACGGTGTATCTAAGCATGACGCAAAAAAATTAAGCGCCCAATATGTTATTCTTAAAAGGAACCTTAAAAAGCTCTTCATGCAATCTATCAAAAGGATAAATGCCTCTGACATCTGATGTTGAGTAATTTTAAAGCGAAATGAAACCTGAATATTTAAAAGTTTTAGGTGAGAGAAGCCTATTTATGCGTTTGGAAATAATTCCATGTGCGCTGGAGGAATAGAATTTTGGTCGGTAAGCTACCTCTGAATTTAATGCTTAAATATGTTTATCCAAGGCTTGGCAAGATCGATCCATGCGTTATTGTCGGCCCTACAGTCGGTGAGGATGCTGCCATAATTGATCTTGGGAATGGAAGGGTTTTAGTTGTTCATAGCGATGCGATCACAGGCGCCGTTGAATCTTTAGGGTGGCTAGCTGTCCACATAGTTTCAAATGATATTGCCGTTAGGGGCGCTAGGCCAAGATGGTTTCTAATGTCGCTCTTTCTACCTGAAGGCGATGTTGAGGCGACCGTGGATAAAATTATGGCTCAGGTTGATAGGGCGGCAAGGGAGCTTGATGTTATGGTTGTCGGCGGACATACCGAAACAACAGCCGGTATCAGAAGGCCGATAGCTGGCACAGTGTCTATGGGGTTAACAACCAAAGACCTTTATATAACAACATCCGGCGCAAAGACTGGCGACCATGTTGTTGTCACCAAGGGCGTTGGGATTGAAGGAACAGCCGTAATATGCACTGACCTTTCAAATCTGCTGAGGGAGAAAGGTGTAGATGAGGAGACCATTAGCCGAGGAATAAAATTACTCAGTATGGTCAGCGTCGTCAAAGAAGCTCTGCTGCTAGCTGAGAACAGACTTGCCACATCAATGCATGATCCAACCGAAGCTGGGTTAATAGGCGGCTTATCCGAGGTTGCATACGCATCAAAAAAGACAATGGAGGTCTATGAGGACAGAATACCCATTTTCAGCGAGACAAAAATAATTTCATCAGCCCTCAACATAGATCCATTTAGGCTAATAAGTTCCGGAACCCTTGTGGCGACCATTCCGCCAGATAGGATTTCAAAAGCCCTCAAAATTCTTGATGAAAACAATATTCCCGCCAGAGTTGTTGGTAGAGTTAAGGAGTTTAACGGCAATTTAGTGGAGATCTATGGGAAAGATAGCAAAGTGGAAAACATTAGAACCGTATACATGACCGATGAACTCTTCAGACTCTGGGGCATCCTTAGCGGCGAGACTTTGTCGCCCTAAAGCCTCCAGCATTCGTTATCATTAAAGTCTAAATAGTGCTTTGATAATTCTATTAGAAGAATTGCGGAGTATGATGGTTATGATTAAGGAGAAAAGGATGACTCCATTCTTCAGGAGGAAACTTAAGCCTGTAGAGGTTAAAGTGCCAAAGAAAATATCCGATCTCCTCTTAGAAATGTCCGGAACAGGTTTTCAGGGAAGAAAACTTGGGGAGGTTGTTGAGGTCTGGGAGAGAATGCTGAAAGATGATGCAGTAATATTTTTCGGTTATGCTGGATCAATGAGCACCACGGGACAGTGGAAGATCATTAATTGGCTCATTGAGAAACGCTTCATCGACGTAATTGTTTCAACCGGCGCAAACATATCCGAAGATATTCTGGAAGCCATGGGGGGAACCTATTGGCAAGGGCACCACATGGTTAATGATGATGAGCTTGCCAAATACAAAATAGACAGGTTCTATGATGTCTTCGCTGATGAGCTTGAATATCGTCAGATGGAAAATCTGATAGCGGGCTTCACGAGGGAGCTCGCTCCTAATCGTAAATATTCTTCCGCTGAGTTTCTACATCTTTTCGGGAAGCACCTCTCAAACCTTGGAATAAAAAGCATTTTGGCAACAGCCTACGAGAATAATGTGCCTGTTTTTTGCCCAGCGATAGTTGATAGTGCATATGGTATAGCATACTTAGTGAATAAAAGAATTAATGAGAAATTTGATGTAACAATCGATCAGATGAGGGATTTTGAGCAGATAGTTGAGATAAAAAGAAGAGCTGAGAATAGCGGAGTAATATACGTTGGAGGAGGGGTTCCAAAAGACTTTATTCAGCTGACAGCTATCGGCGCGAGCATCACGGAATCCGGGGAATATGGAGAGCCGCATCCGCATAAATACGCCATACAGATAACAACAGACACGCCTCAATGGGGCGGGCTCTCCGGATGCACATTTGAGGAGGCTATAAGCTGGGGAAAGGAGGCTAAAGAGGGAGTGAATGTCCAATGCTATTGTGATGCTACCATAGCGCTACCATTAATCGCCCATGCGCTTGCAGAAAAGGTTGATGGAAGAATTAGGATTCCAGATCTTTCATGGATCTTTAAAAACCTAGAAACATGATTGGTTCTGTCCTTTTAATAACGTCGCTGAGGAGTCGGAAAATCCTCTCTTAAATTCTTCATGCTCATTATTTTACTTAATACTTAATTGAATCTTGAATAGCATTTAGACCACTTTAATCCATAGCGCAGCATGCGCTTTTTCTGCTGCAAAAATATCATATTTCATTGTATAAATTCTTTAGAAAAATTTCGCAAAATTCTTAAATTATGCGATACTATTATTATATGGGGATTTCAAGGTGCATAAAAAATTTAGGGGCGTAAGCCTGCCGGAAGAGATTGTTAATACGATAGAGGATTTCATTAAGAATAATCCTAGGCATGGTTATAGAAGCATAGCCGATTTCGTGATCGACGCTGTTAGGAAGAGGCTTGAGGATCTTGGCGCAACCCCGCCAGTGATAAGCCTAATGCATTTAAATATAAATCCCGATAGAAGCACCGTTCTACTGTGGGACAATAAGGAGAAAAGAGCCGTAGATATACTTTTGACTGAGGATGAAATCAGATGTTTATACTGCGATAGTATAAGGTGCGAACACGTGAAATTCGCCGTAAATCTTCCACAGGTTCAAAGGGAATTTAATAGAAGAAGAAAACTTGGGCTAAAGTTTCCCGACTTAAGCTACTTAGAACTTGAAAGTTAAGATGAGCGCTTAAATACTTAGGATATTTCGTTTAGTGGAAAATCTATCTTTTTATAGCTAATACTGTTGGAATTCTACTGATGAAGACTAAGGGTTCTGAGTTAAGTAGAGATTCATAGTATTTTATCACCTCTACTCAACCCTTCCCTCTCGATTAACTCATTGAGGACTTTCGGGATGAACCCAACTCCCCACATCCCGAGTATGTTAATACCTGCCACGAAATGTCTATCTGCTCTATAACCACAATACCTGCACTCGTAAACCTGCCCATTTGTCTTGGACGAACGCCCGCATCTCGGGCAGGTCTTGCTAGTACCCTTAGCTGGAATGTAGTAGGTTTTGTAGCCATACCAAGCCATTTTGTATTCGATGAAGCTCTGGATTTTTCTGTATGGCAGCGAGGAGACTTTTCTATTCTTGCGTTTAGCGTGTTTGTTCCTCGTCGCATTGTAGCTTAATCCTTTTAGTTTCTCGAGGATCGGGCTAACACCATTTTCAACGAATTCTCTGACGATGGCTGTGGTTATTTTATGGAGGATGTCGTTGACTCTTCTCCTCTCACGTTCAGAGTATTTCTCCATGAGTCTCCTTGAAGTCTCGGGTTTGTATTTAGACAAAGCTTGGATTTTCCTGCGTTTCTCGAAATAGTGAACCCTTATGCCATATAGTTTTTTAAGGTCAATTTTCCTATACTTTAGCTCATTCTTTGTTTCAAGTATGTCTAAGCTCATTAGGTTGATGTCAACAGAAGCGTAGCCGTTGGGTTCTTTCTCTTCAACCTCTCTCTTGAAGGCTACAACCGCTCTATTATTGAGCAATGTAATTTCCCCAATCTTTAACTCCCCCTTTTTCCACTCTTCAATAAATCGCTTTTGGTAAGAGCCTATAATTAGCGGAATTTCAATCCAGCTATAAGGTTTTACTGTAACAACTATTTTATCTCCTTTGAAACGCATAAGCTCCTTCTGAAGCCTAATAGCTGAAGCTTTAAAAGTTGGAGGTTTATTATGGTCAGTCCTTCCCTTCTTTACAAGCCTTTTCCACGACCGTATTATTCCGCATGCTACTCTGCAAGCCGATATGCAATAATGGGTGGCAAATCCATATTTCTGCTTAAAATGGTCATATAACGACCTCTCTAACTTCATGGGGGAACTTATATTGTTCTTTGAGGCATAAGTCATACATTCGTTAACCATTTGGTTGAAAGTATCAAGTAGAGGCTTAACATCAGCATTATGTTTGAAAACTACTGCTTTAACGACTTCCATATCTTTTCAACCTCAGATTCTGGTACCCTGTATCTCCCACCAGGAAGTTTAATGGCATTTATTTTTCCCTCCCTAATCCACTTAGCTACAACATGTCTTGTAACGTTGAATATCTCAGCAACCTCACTCGTCGTTAACAATTTTTCCCTTTTTTCCACAAATAACTCAATTAACAAATTACTATTTAAACATATCTATTTTAAAATTAAAACTGCTGACTTAGGCTACAATTACAAAGGGAATTAAAGTGTTTTGAGCAAAAGAGGCCCATAAGATCCCGCCAAGATCCCGCCAAGTATTGGTCCTGTTATGGAGCCTATTCCATATGTGGCTTCGGTTAAGCCAAAGCTTCAGCTCTTCTCTCCGACGGCATGTGATGCAAATAGCCAGTAAATATTCTCAGAGATTAAGAGAAATAGGTAGGAAAGCGGAAGGGGCAGGATGGAGATGATGAGAAGCCTTTTTCTTCCAAACTTGTCTGCAATTAAATCTCCCGGGACATTCACGAGCGTTCTTATGAAATAGAAGAATGAGTTAAGGGAACCAGGGGTCATAACGACGAGGGTTCCTTCCCTAAGAAAATCCCCTATTAAATATGGAGTCGCTGGGCTTGAAATCGAGTCGGCGAAGGTCAATAGAAACATCATCAGCCACATAATAAAGAAGGTGAAACTAGAGGAGAAAAGTTGGGCGCTAAGCGCTTCATTGATTTTTGTCTCATGCTAAACGCTATTCGTGGTCACATTAATTTAATGTTTTGGATAAAAAATGGCTTCTGAAATGGTCTTTCTCCCTCATGTTCTCCTTATCCTCCTCTGCAAGATCTTGTTTATGCCGTTTATCATGGCTTCAACGCTTGCCATAACTATGTCCTCTCTAGCCCCCCGCGCCGAAACGATATTTCCATCCTTATCCTCAACCTTTATTATAACCTCAGCCACAGCGTCAGAGCCGCCCGTTAAGGCTTCAAGCCTATACTCAGTTAATCTAACGTTCACTAGGCTGCCAGTGATCTTCTGTATGGCCTTAATCGCCGCATCAACCGGACCGACGCCCGTCTCAGACGCAACATACTCCTTTCCATCAATTATTAGCTTAACGGAAGCGGTTGGGATCACATGTATGCCAGTGACAACAGCTAAGTCGCTTAATTCAACAATTTTTTCCTCAAGACCCCCTCCCACAACAGCCCTTGCAATAGCGAATAAATCGGCATCCGTCACAGTTTTGCCCTTATCGCCGAGATCCTTAACGCGCGCAACTATCTCTTTCAGCTGATCCTCAGTTGGATGAAAGCCAGCCTCTTCAAGCTCCGCTTTTACCCCGTATCTCCCAGCATGCTTGCCAGCTATAAGTTTTCTTCGCCTGCCAACCAGCTCCGGGCCGAATGGCTCAAACGTTAATGGTTTAACCACCACTCCTCTTGTGTGTATACCGGATTCATGGGCAAAGGCGTTTTCGCCAACGATGGCCTTGTTTGGCTGTATGGGCACCCCTGTTAAGCGTGAAATCACTTTTGAAGTTTCATATATTAGCTTAGTGTTTACGCCAGTCATCCTATTTTGGAGCAAATGTAGTCCCAGAACCACTTCCTCCAGAGCGGCATTGCCGGCCCTCTCACCCAGCCCATTAACGGTGACGTGAACTTGCGTTGCTCCACCTTCAACGCCAGCGAGCGAATTTGCAACTGCAAGCCCAAAATCATCGTGGCAGTGAACGCTTAAGGGAACCTTTAGAACCTCCTTTAAATCCCTGATGAGCTTCTCCATTGATTTGGGGGTCATTATGCCCACTGTGTCAGGTATGTTTATGTAGTCCGCTCCGGCTTCTTCAGCCGCCTTACAAACCCTCTTTAGGAAGTCAACCTCTGTTCTGGTGGCATCCATCGGTGAGAACTCGCATATAACACCATGATCCTTAATGTACTGCACAGAGCTGATTGTGGTTTCTATTACTTGCTCCGGAGTCATGTTCAAAGCATATTTCATCTGAATCTCAGATGTCGATATAAATGTGTGGATATATTTGACATCGCACATTAAAGCCGCATCAATATCGCTTTTTAATGCCCGGGTTAAGGCGCATACATGAGCCCTTAAACCAGATTTGGCGATTTCCTTTACGGCTTTCTGCTCACCCTGAGACGCCGAAGGGAAGCCAGCCTCAATCACATCAACACCGAGCTTATCGAGCTGAATAGCTATCTCTATCTTTTCCTCAGGAGTTAATGATACACCAGGCGTCTGCTCCCCATCCCTGAGGGTTGTATCGAATATGCGTATATATCCTGATGCCAAAATCGTCCCCTCTAAATCCAAAACGAATTATTAAACTTGTAATTGTGTAATCTCATTTCTAATCGCCTCACCCATCTCCAGAGTATTGAGGTTTCCGCCTAAATCTGGAACCACTTGTTTCTTCCTCAAGGCCATAATAATGCCAGCTTCTATTATTTCAGCCGCTTTTACGCATGCTTGATCATCATATTTTTCACCGAGCCACTCCATCATCATTTTAGATGCAAGTATCATGGAGCAGGGATTAGCCGTATGCTTACCAACCCTCGTCGGCGCTGAGCCGTGAACAGGCTCGAAGATCGCGAATCTGTCGCCTATATTTCCACCCGGAGCCATACCTAATCCGCCAACCAGCTGAGCGGCTTCGTCAGAGATTATATCGCCGAACATGTTTGTTGTAACTATCACATCGAAATTCTGCGGCTCCTTGATAAGCCTCATTGACGCTGCATCAACATACTGCTCATCAAATTTTATGTCTGGATACTCCTTAGCGACTTCGCGGCATACCTCAGCGAATAATCCGCATGTTACACGCATAACATTAGCTTTATGAACCGCTGTAACCCTATTTTTCATATTTCTTCTTGCAGCTATTTCAAATGCTTTGCGGGCTATGCGCTCGCAACCCCTTCGCGTTATAACTCTTAAACCAACGGCTGCGTCATCGCCAATTTTGAATTCAAAGCCTTTGTATAGATCTTCAGTGTTTTCTCTAACGATGACCAAGTCTATGTCATCCTTTAAAGATGGCGCATTCGGATAGGATTTTATTGGGCGGATATTGGCGTACAAATCAAACATAAGTCTAAGCTTAACTATTACATCGGCGGCTGTCTCCCCAACAGGACCCTTCAGGCAAACATGCGATTGTCTTATACCATCTACTGTCTCCTTCGGTAGAGCTGTCCCCGTCCTTTCGAAACATGCATCGCCAGCCTCCAGCTCGATAAACTCAAGGTTTAGGCTCAGCTTCTTCTGAACAGCATCTAGGACGAGAAGAGTTGTCTCAGTTAATTCCGGACCTATGCCATCTCCAGGTATTAAGGCAACTTTATATTTCAAGACCTATCACTCCTTAAAGCTTTTACTAAATGCTCGATTAAACCCCCATCTCTGATAATTTCTAAAATGAAGCCCGGAAGCCGGCTTGCTGAAAAAACCCTGCCCTTAGTTTCATCAATAATTTTCCCTTCCTCAAGAATAATCTTTAATACGTCGCCCTCATCAATCTCCCCTGAAGTTCCGGCTGCTTCAAGAATTGGAAGCCCGATGTTTATCGCGTTTCTGAAGAATATGCGAGCGAAGGATTCGGCTATAATGCAATTCACTCCTGCATATTTAAGTGCCAGAGGCGCCTGCTCACGGCTTGAACCGCATCCAAAGTTTCTCCCAGCAACAATTATTACGCCCTCCTTAGCTCTATTTGGGAAACTTGGGTCAATACTCTCCATCGCGTGCTTAGCCAATTCGTTTGGATCCAGCGAGGTTAAGTATTTGCTTGGAATAATAATGTCCGTGTTTATGTTATCGCCGAATAAAACTGCTTTACCAGAAACTATCATGCCCCAACCTCCAGAAGCCTTCTCGGATCAGTTATTTTTCCGGTTACCGCTGATGCTGCAACAGTTGCCGGAGAAGCCAAATATATCTCAGCCTCTGGACTACCCATCCTCCCAATGAAATTCCTGTTTGATGAGCTTACACATACTTCTCCGGAGGCTAAAAGACCCATGTGTCCTCCGAAGCATGCCCCGCATGTTGGATTACAAACTATTGCCCCCGACTTAATGAATATTTCAAGTGTGCCGTTTAGCAAAGCGTGAAAATAAACCTCTGAAGAGGCTGGTGTAACAATCATTCTCACACCCTTTTTAACTCGCCTACCCCTCATTATTCTCGCAGCCAGCTCTAAATCTTCTAAACGCCCGTTTGTGCATGAGCCTAGGAAAGCTTGATTAATCTCAACATTCTCAACGCTCTTAACCGGCTTAACATTATCAACAGAATGAGGACACGCAACCATAGGCTCAAGATCATCCACATTAAAATCCAAAGTCCTCTCGTATTTAGCATCTGGGTCGCTTCTGAAAATTCTAAAGATTCCGTCTGTTCTCTCTTTAACATATTGCACGGCTTTTTCATCCGGTTCAATTATGCCAGTTTTAGCTCCCATCTCAACAGCCATATTACAGAGAGTTAGGCGCCCGCTTATGCTCATTTCCCTTATGGCTGGACCAGTGAACTCTATAGCCTTATAAATCGCCCCGTCGGCCCCAATTTTACCTATAACATCTAATATTAGATCCTTCGGCGTTACAAAATCCCCAAACCTACCAGTTACATTAATTTTTATTGTTGACGGAACCTTTAGCCAAATTTTGCCAGTTGCGAAAACCGCAGCCATCTCTGTTGAGCCTATTCCCGTTGCGAAGGCACCTAAAGCGCCGTAGGTGCACGTATGCGAATCTGCGCCAACGATTAAATATCCAGGCATGACGTGACCCTTCTCAACCATAACTTGATGGCATATACCTCCATCACCAACATCGCATAGGAAGGGTATGTTCTGCTCCTTGGCGAATACCCTCATAATTTTATGTAATTCAGCGGACCTAACGGAGTCGGCTGGAACCTGATGATCCAAAACTAATACGATGCGCTTATTGTCCCACACTTTATCTAAACCTATTTTCTTAAAGGTTTGTATAGCTAACGGCCCGGTTATCTCATTTATCATCGCCACATCTACTTTTGCCTCTATAATGTCGCCTGGTTCCACGCATTTCGTTCCAGATGATGCGGCAAGAATCTTCTCGCAGATATTCATGATTATCCCTGGCAGAACACATCGGCGATTTTACTTTTCCAGCCCTGACATTCTACGTATGAACAGCCCAACCTTCTCAAGCTGGTGCTCTTCAATTTCCTTCATTAGGGCCTTAAGCCTTCTTTCTCCAGAGGCATGCTCCATAATCCATTCTTCCGCGAATTTTCCGCTTTGAACATGTTCAGCTGCTTTACGCATGTTCTCCTTAACATGCTCATCAATCACCTTCGGTCCGACTGTTAAGCCTCCATATTTAGCGGTGTCTGAAACAGCCTTGAGCATTCCAACTATGCCTTTTTGATATATGAGGTCCATTATTAGTTTAGCCTCGTTGCAAGCCTCAAAGTATGCAAGCTCAGGCGGATAACCGCGCTCCACAAGAACCTCAAAGCCCTTTTTAATTATCTCTATGAGCCCGCCGACTAGGACCGTCTGTTCTCCTATCAAATCGCTCTCCGTTTCATCTTTAAACGTTGTCTCTATAACTCCGGCTTTAGTGCAGCCCAGCGCCTTAGCTATTGCAAGCGCCATCTCTTTAGCTCTGCCGGAATAATCCTGGTAAACGGCTATTAATGCTGGGACGCCGAAGCCGCTTAAGAATGTTTCGCGAAGTCTAATGCCCGGGCTTTTAGGTGCAACCATTATTACATCAACATTTTTTGGCGGAATTATCTGTTTAAAGTGTATGTTGAATCCATGCGCGAAATTCAGAGCCTTTCCTTCGGAGAGATGCGGTTCAATAAACTCTTTATATACGTCCGGCTGGCTCATGTCTGGAATAAGCATGAAAATTACATCGCCCCTCTCAGCGGCTTCCGGAATCGGGTAAACCTCGAAGCCGTCCCGCTGAGCCCTATTCCATGATTCGCCTTCAGGTCTAAGCCCAACTATGACTTTTAATCCGGAATCCCTCATGTTCTGGGCTTGAGCATACCCCTGACTTCCATATCCAATTACAGCTATGGTTTTGTTCTCTAGGGCTTCAATATTTGCATCCTTATCAAAGTAAACCTTAATCATTCCCAAAGTTGTTTTACCTCCACAATTCACTCCATCTTCACGGATCTCATTCCTCTCTGGAGGGCAGCTATGCCTGTTCTGGCAATCTCCCTAACGCCGAAGGGCTTCATCAGTTCTATGAAGGCATTTATTTTATCCGTGTCTCCTGTTATCTCTATTATCAGCGACTCATGGGCAACATCAACTATGTGCCCCTTAAAAATCTCAGTGTAATTTATAACGTCAGATCTAACCCTTGCATCCGGAGTGTTAACTTTAATTAGGGCGAGCTCCCTTGCAACCGTGTTTTCAGAGTCAAGTATGCTCACTTTAATGACGCTTATGAGCTTCTTTAGCTGTTTAACCACCTGCTCAACGGTTGCTTCATCACCCTTCATCGTTATGGTCATCCTTGCCAGGTCGGACTGCTCAGACTCGCCCACGGATATACTCTCTATATTGAAGCCTCGTCTCCTAAACATGTTAGATACGCTATAGAGCACTCCGGGCTTATGCTCAACGATCGCGGATATCATGTAAATTCTTTCTTTCATCTCCATACGCATCAGCTCAATATTAAATCTTTAAGAGTGTTCCCGGGAGGAACCATGGGCATGACGTTTTCCTCAGGCGATATTGGGACATCTATAACTGTTGAAACATCGCTGTTTATGGCTTCCTTAAAAGCTCCTCTGAATTCCTCAATTGACTGAACCCGTGAGCCCTGGGCGCCGTAAGATTCAGCTAATTTGACAAAATCCGGTATTCTCTTTAAATCAACCGCTGAATAACGCCTATTATAGAAGAGCCTCTGCCACTGGGCAACCATCCCCAGCACCGAATTATTTAAGATCACTACGATCACCGGAATCTTCCAAGCGATTGAGGATGCGAGATCCTGTTCAGTCATTAAAAAGCTACCATCGCCAGCTATGTCGACAACCGGAACCTCTGGACACGCTACCTTCGCGCCTAAAGCTGCTGGAAATCCGAAGCCCATAGTTCCCAATCCGCCTGAACTTATGAATGTCCTAGGTTTATAGGCTTTCAGGTATAATGCCGCCCACATCTGGTTTTGCCCAACCTCTGTTGTCACTATGGCATCGTTTGGCAGCATTTTTCTGACCTCAACCATTAAGGCCGGCGGTTTAATTCCGTCGCCAACGGACTTAATCATTTCCTCATGTATATTTTTAAGCGTCTGCATTCTGTTAAGCCATGTTGACCGTTCCTTCTTATTGAATTTTTGAATTAGGCGATTACGTATGGACTGCAACGCCCTCTTTGCATCAGCAACTATTGGTACATGAGACTTTATGTTCTTACCTATTTCTGAGGAATCTATGTCTATATGAATTATTTTTCCATCTGGACAGAAGGCTTTTATATTTCCAGTGCTTCTATCCGAAAATCTCATGCCGACGGCTAATAATACGTCGGCATCTTGAACCAGATGGTTCGCCGCAACAGTTCCATGCATCCCAAGCATGCCGACTGATAATGGGTGATCCTCAGGTATAACGCCCTTTCCCATTAAGGTTGTTGCCACTGGAGCAAGTAGCGTTTCTGCTAAAGCAACTAGGTCTGAGCAGGCGTTTGAAGCTTTTACTCCCCCACCAGCAACTATAATTGGGCGCTCAGCCTGAATCAGCAACTGCACGGCCTTTTCAACCTGTAATGGATGCGGATCGTATGTTGGGCGGTACCCTCTAAACTCAATTCTTTCATCAAAATTCATTTCATCCTCCTCAGTTTGAGTGTCCTTTGGAAGATCTATGAGGACAGGGCCGGGTCTGCCTGTGGATGCTATATAAAATGCGGTCTTAACAATCTTCGGGATCTCCGCAGTGCTTCTAACCTGAAAATTACATTTAGTTATTGGCGTTGTTATACCAACGATATCTGTCTCTTGGAAGGCATCCTTACCTATGAATGGTCTTGGAACCTGCCCGGTTATGGCAACTATAGGCGATGAATCCATATACGCATTTGCAATGCCTGTGACCAGGTTAGTTGCACCTGGCCCTGAAGTTGACATGCAGACGCCGACTTTACCGCTTGCTCTCGCATATCCATCAGCTGCATGCGCAGCGCACTGCTCATGCCTCATTAAAATATGTTTTATGTCCGAGTCGTACAGAACGTCGTAGACTGGCAGTATGGCGCCTCCCGGTATGCCGAAGATAACCTCCGCTTTCTCCCTCTTTAAGGATTCTATCAAAGCCTTTGCACCTGACATTCTAGGCATTCATATACACCTCTAAAATCTTCATGCGCTCAGAAAAGTGCACGTGAAACCGCTTATGTCGGAAACGAAAGGGCAAATCTTTGCGGGAGCTACATGCTTCCCTGTTTATTAAGCAGAACAAAGCGCTTAAGTTAGCTATGGAGGTAGCAATTCCTCCGTACCCGTATATCCCTCACTTTTCGCCCTCCAGATTAGAGAAACGCATAGTAGTATTCTGAAGTTGCTTAAAAATCTTTTGATTTAAATCTGTTATTATTTCTCATTAATAGGTTCATGCCGCTTATCATTGCCTCCACGCTTGCCATAACGATGTCTTCATGTGCGCCCATGGCTGTGATAACCCTGTCCCCTTTACTTAATCTAACTATAACTTCAACAACGGCGTTCGTTCCGCCAGTTATAGCGTTCACGTGGTATTCTTCTAAACGCATGGGTTCTATTGTCGCCACAGCCTTCCTTATGGCGTTCATGGCTGCATCTACTGGGCCGACGCCTGTCGCCGCCTCAATGAGGATTTTTCCATTAACACTTAGCCTAACAGACGCTGTTGGAGTCACATGGTCGCCGGTTACAACTGTTAATTCCTCAAGTTTTATTGGGCGTATTTGAGGTATACCTATAACTGATTCGGCTATGGCCCTAAGATCGGCGTCTGTAACCCTTTTACCCTTATCGCCTAATGCTTTAACCCTAAGAAGTATTTCTTTCAGCTGATCCTCAGTTGGATCAAGACCCATCTCTTTTAGGGCAGCCATTACCCCATGTGCTCCAGCATGCTTGCCAACCACAAGCCTCCTGGTTCTGCCGACAACATTCGGCGGTATAGCTTCATATGTTGAAGGCTCTGATAGTATAGCGTGGGTATGTATACCCGACTCATGTACAAAGGCGTTTTCGCCCACGATGGCCTTGTTTGGCTGTATGGGCACCCCTGTTAAGCGTGAAACCAGTAATGAAGTGTCGTAGAGAAGATCGGTCTTTATAGACGTATTGACATTATACTGTAATTTAAGCGCTACAACGACTTCCTCTAGGGCGGCATTACCCGCCCTCTCGCCTAAACCATTAATTGTAACGTGGGCCTCCTCAACACCAGCCCTTAAAGCAGCCAGCGTATTCGCCACAGCTAAGCCGAAATCATTATGGCAATGAACCCCGAAAACAGTGTTTGGAAACGTCTTTTTAAGATCCGAGAAGAATTCATAGGTTCTTTCAGGCGTTAATACGCCTACGGTGTCAGGCGGCGTAACCCTCTCAGCACCCGATGAGAGGCTTACCCTAATCATCTCCTTAAGAAAACCTAGGTCGCTCCTTGTGGCGTCTTCAGGGCCGAATTCAACTATTAAGCCGTGGTCCTTAGCGTATTCCACACATTCCTCAGTCAACATTAGAACCTCATCTCTAGTCTTTTTAAGTTTATGCTCAATATGTATGTCAGATGAGGGGATAACTAGGAATATCGAGTTTACCTCGCTCTTTAAAGCCGCATCTATGTCGCTTTTAACCCCCCTTGCGAAACTACATACTTCGGCTTTAAGTCCCTCTTTGGCAATAAGCTTTATAGCTTCCACCTCGCCTTCGGATGCAGCGGCGAAACCGGCCTCTATAACATTCACTCCAATCTCATCAAGCCTTTTCGCAATTAAAAGCTTCTCTTCAGGGGTTAAGGAGACACCGGGTGTTTGTTCGCCATCCCTTAATGTAGTGTCAAAAATTCTTATTTTATCAGCAAAGTGGTTAAATAAAGCAATACCCCATTTTGCAGCAACCTCAGAACAACGAAATATACGTAATTAATATAAAAGTTTTTCGGTGAACATGAGGGACGTGGCAAAATAATTGGTAAAAATGGTAATAATTCCTCTTTTTCGGTTAGGGGCAGTTTTCAGCCTTCTTAAGCCTTTCTCAGAAAGTAATCGGAGCGTCAACCATCTAAATGAACAATTCTCCATGTTTAGAGCATCGATCTAGGGTCTAAATCATGATCCTCCATATTAGATCTAGATTTAATTTATGATGAGTAATGCTACACGAACCGTGCCCAGCCCGGCAAGGTCAAGGTTGTTCTGGAGCCTCTCAACGAGATTTGAGAAGCTATTTATCTTGAGGGGTATCTTCGCTAGCATGGCCCTGAAGTAGGCTATTGGAGGCTTAGGCCTTCTGCCTTACCCTCTAAAGTGTAGAGCCTGTTGACTATAGCCTCGAATGAAGCCAAATCCACGCCGGAAAAGAGCTCCCTCAGCTTATCTAGATACAATCAACCATCAAAGAAAAGAGAAAGGTATTTGCCAAAAACATTTTCATTAAATGCTGGCGCACATGTTTTATGGAGCCTTTTCCCGAGTTTTCAGCGGCATGTTATTGCTTTTTCTTACCATGGTTCTGTGCTTAACCCTGTTATTCTTTTGAAATGTTCTATGTTTCTTGTTACTAGCGTATATCCATTGACGATTGTTATTCCGGCTATGATGGCATCTCTTAAATCGATAGATTTTCCAATGTGAAGTAGATTTGAAAGAATTTCACCTGCTTTTCTTGAGCTTTCTAGGTTTAAATGGAGAGTTTTTATTGAATTTAGTAGCTCATCTGCTTGTTTAACATTCGTTTCGGCGTTTCTCGATTTGAAGGCGCCAAGGTAGATTTCAAAAGCGTTCATTGAAGTGGTTGCAATTTCAGCTTCTGTTGAGTCGTATTCTTCAGCTTTCTTGACGGCTTCTGGATGTTTTCTCAATAATGCTACTAGAAAATCCGTATCTAAGCAGATTCTCTTCATATTTTCTCCATAACTCCGAGATTTCACCGAATATTTGCCTCTCTTCTTCATCGCTCATAATCCAGGCTCCGGCAAAGCTTGCTAGAGGCTTCTTTGCGGCTTTAGAGCAAAGCCTTAATATTACATCTCCGAAAGACTCGCCCTTCCTTTTTAACGAGGCAAGTTTATTGTAAGCCTCGTCTGAAAGGCTTATTGTTTTGTAGCCCATGGGATCACTATCTATACACAGAAAATACACAGATTTAAGATTTGTGATTTTATACTGGGCACAGTTCACACAGCGTCTCCTACCGTGAGTGGTAGCATCCGATAATTTTCTTCCGCCTTTGACATCCAAATGAACGATCCTTTATCGCCGGAGTATCGATCTAAGATCTAAATCACAGATTCTTCATATAGATTCAGAATTAACTCACAGTAAGTAACATTACATGAACTATGCTAACATGCGGCTTGTAACCATGCTGCTATAGGCGGATAATTGTGAGGAGAGAAGAAGAATTTTTTGAGGGTTTTCAGCCTCCGGCTATGGAGGGTATTATCGCAACCCTATCTCCATCAGATAGTTTAGCATCACCCCCTCCTAAAAACTCCACGTATTGCCCATTAAGCAGTATGGAAATCTCCGGTTTCAACAGGACCTCCAGCGTTTTATCGCCATATTTTGCAGCGATCTCCTCAAGCAGCCCCTTAATTGTTGCCCTATTCTCAGAGATTTCAAATAGCACCTCTTTTTCACCTAGGATCCTCCTCAAACTGCCCTCAATCAGCACCAGCTTAACCTTAATCATTTTCCTCACTACTTTATAAATTTCACGGCGAAATCTAAGATTAGCTCCTTTAGCTTCTTCTCCATGGGCTTGCCATTCTCATCCAACCCTCGCTCCGCGTAATATTCCTTAAGCATAGGTTCCAGCTCAACCACCTGACCCTTCGCCGCACCCTCCTTCATAGGCTCCTCAAGGAACCTTTTGGGTAAACTGTCATCCTCGCGTTTAGTACCCATCTTAACATTAAAAACTCTTTGCAGCATCCATATCCTTTCACCAGCCCTCATCAGATCCTCTAAAGTAACCTCCCACCCAGTCACTGCGGTGTATAGTTTTGTAAGGGTTATTAGAGACACTTTGCCGAAGAGAACAATGAACTTGCAGATTCCTAAGGCATCAATCATCCGGCAAGCATCCTGCATTATTTTAACTACATGCGACTTACCTTCAATCGTGAAGCCATCCAGCTTTTTGTCCAGCCCAATATCAGGAATTAGAATGCCTCGGGCAGGAAGCATTGAGAAGCCTCTTAGGTGGCAGGCCCCCCTCTCTGAAGTGGCATACTGAAGCCCCATCTCTTTAAACCGATATGGGCTATGCATTGGGATCTCAAGCCCCTTAACATGCATAGCGTAATTCTCAGCGCCTCTCCCTATTTTTTCCGCAGCCCTCTTAGAGCCCTCGCCTAATACGGCGCCGAACCCTTCCCTTCTGCCTATAAGCTCAACCATTTTAATCATGGCTTCATGATTCCCCCACGTCAACTCGATGCCGCCAGTGTCGCCTTTGGTTATGATTCCTTTCTCGTAGCATTCCATTGCAAATGCTATTGTCGCGCCAACAGATATGGTGTCCAATCCAAACCTGTTGCATAAATCGTTTGCTTTAGCTATCGACTCAAGATTATCATTCATGCATAAGGAGCCTAAGGCGGCGATTGTTTCATACTCAGGTCCGTAACCTTCCAGAGGAGCATATGGTCCCTCGCTCACTTTCACATATCTCCCGCAGGCAACTGGACAGGAAAAGCAGGCTTTTTTCCCAATCAAAATTGTCTCCGCCATTCTTACCCCCGATATGTTTGCAGCCCCAGAAAATCTTCCCCTCGTCCAGTTTTTTATGGGCAGATTGCCCATCTCCTCAAAAGCCACAACTCCCCTTGAGGTTCCATATTCGGAGAAAGCTTTCAGATTCTCCGTCACAACTTCTAAAATTTCCTCTCTAGAATCATTAAGCGAATTCGGATCTGCAACCTCTATTTTCTTCGTGCCTCTTGCAGCAATAGCTTTAAGCCTCTTTGAGCCCATAACGGCTCCTAATCCGCATCTTCCAGCCGCTCTTCCATTATCACTGATTATGCAAGATAACCTGACGAGTCTTTCGCCAGCCGGG
>JAGTRG010000002.1:46911-65085 GCA_018396435.1 Candidatus Bathyarchaeota archaeon | reverse complement strand
CAAGGTGGATCTCACTAATCCGAATAAAATCATATTGATTGAGGTCCTCGGCAGGTTAACCGGCATATCGGTGATTAAACCGCAAGATATATTATCAGTTACAAAAGAGAGAGAACCTTAACAGGCAACATTCTAGAATGAAAGATCGAATGAAACTTAGCGCTCTGTAACTAGGAGGGCTGCTCGTTCAATAAGGATATTCTTCACTGCATCTTTCAATGAAGCCCTTATTGAAGCATCTATCTCTAGTTTTGATATTTTAAACGTTTCTATTATGCCGGAAATTTTTTCATCAGTCAATTCAATGACGTAGTGATCCCTTTCACCGTCCAAAATATTTGAAATGTAATTAAGCGTGGCAATAGCCTCAGCGTGGTCATCGGCGATAATAATTAGGGCTGCGCTGGAGGAGTAAGGTTTAATACCTAAAATCTCAATAGCCCTTTTAATTTGGTTCTGTCCGGAGGCGAATAAAAGAATCTCAACCTCGAGGCTCCTAGATACATTTATGCCTGTTTTGAAGGATTTTATTGCGTTCAGAACAGCAAAGTATATATGTTCGAAGCCAGCCACTAAAGAGGCATCTAAAATCTGAACATGGCAGTTTCTGGAACTGACTTTAATAAAGCTAAACAACGAGTCTACGTTGTTAATTTTTATGTTTTTGAATCCTTCAACTATCAGATGTTTGTCTAGGACTCTGGCTTCTATCATTTGATCTCACCTAAAACTTCGCTTATGAATCGGTTCACTAAGCGCTCATCCATTCCGCCCTCGATAAGCTTCTTCTTCGCCATCTTTATTGGCGTATTGCTTCGAATACATCTTTCAATGAGATTCCTAACGGTCTCTTTCCTTTCCCATGGGAAGATTATCCACCGCCTAGTAACCCTAATGTAGTAATCCGGCTTAATTATGCTCCATGGCTTATAATATATGGTTGCAACCTTAACTTCGTCTGCTTTATGTTCTAAAACATGATTCCTAACTAGCTCGAGGCTTCTGCCAGTATCGGCAACATCGTCCATTATTAAAACCCTCTTACCCTCAACAGGCATGGAGAGAGGCTGAGTTATAATCGGCTTACTTTCAGTTTCAGCAATCCCGCGATAGAATTCAACTCTTACATTAGCCAGCTCCACATTACCGAGAAGATCGGACATAACTCTAGCTGGAGGCCAGCCGCCCCGTGAAACACCAACTATCACGTTTGGTGAGAATCCGTTATGCCTAATCATGTCGGCTAGGGCGAGAAGCATATCGTAGATTTCATCCCATGAGGGGGCCTCAAACTCCACGTTTAAGCCCAATATGCTGTCACAAAGCAAAAATAGGTAAGATGTAAATATAAGAATTTAAGTTGAGTCCAAGTGAAATAAGCATCTATCCGTCACAGTTTACGCCGTAATTATTAGAAGATTTCGATTTTTATGCAATTTCTTGAAGAGCTCTCAGCCTTTTAACAATGTTCGGATGTGTTGAGAAGAGCTCAGTTATCTGTTCTATCAAAGTGACTTTGCGCCTCAAATATTCAGCAACAAGCTCGCTGTCGCTTCTTATCATGCCAGTTCTGGAGAGAATCAAGGAGTCTTTCTCAGCGCTGTCAGGATCCGATATGAAGAGCGCTTTGAATGAACTTAGTCCACCCATGTTGCTGTCTCTTCTACTTATCCTGGTCGTTGACCGGACAATTTTAACCAATCCTTCTGAGAGTTTCCTTGCGCCATCATTTACAACCGTTGCACTGTGCCTATCAGCGTAATACTCCCTCAGCCTACTTAAGTAGAGTGTGAATAGCGTTAATACCCAATAGAAGGCTATGCTGGCAACACCTATAAGCGCCATTAAACTACCGTTTCTGCGCTCATCTCTTCTGGTGTACATTGATGACCACATTAGTGAGTAACCTACATAATAAAATATTGCTGGCAATAAGGAGACAAACATCATTATTTGAACATCACGATGCTTTAAGTGCCCAATCTCATGTCCGATAACAGCTTCAACTTCCTCCATATCAAGCGTGTTCAGTAAGCCTGTTGTGACAGCGACTCTGTTACCAGTCAGGGGTGAACCGTATGCGAAGGCATTGGGTATCGGAATATTAGCTATCTTTATTTGGGGAGTTTTTACGCCGCTTGCTGTGCTTATCCCTTCAACAATGTTATATAACTCGGGTTCCTCAGCCCTTGAAACATTTCTAACACGGTATATCGCGTCAATGATATAGGGCGCAATAAGCCACTGTAGAAAATTAAATGAGAAAACGAGAACGCCTAGGGATATTATGTTAAATGCGTCGATTAAAGCCAATATTATCGTGAAGAAGAGCGTGGACAACCCTATTATAGCAGCTAGGGTTGCAAGCATCGTAAACCTCAGCTTTAGAGCGCTCATCCATTATCACCTAAAAGAAGAGAAAGATCAGCCTAGATATATACTTTATTCCAGATTTTTTTCAAAATTAATCGTTTACGTAAAAGGCTCTTTCTCTAAACCTAGGCTTAAGGAATTAAGAATCTCTTTGATTTTTTTGGAAACTAGTTCTTTAAGCCTTTCTGAAATGCAGCCTTCTTGCACTTTTACATTAAGCCTTTCTAGATCTATTTGCTGGATTCTTCCATCAGGCCACATGCAAATATCGGCCTCTAAGTCAACGTAACGAATCTTGTTTGGGTAAATCTCTAGAGGCGTATTTATGTTAATGTAGGTGCCCTTATACATTCCGTCACTTGAGAAGTAGGATGTTTTAAAGCTCCATTCACCGATCCTCATGCTTGTAATGGCATAGTCTCTAGGTTCCTTGCGAACCTTAAGTCCATCATATATTCCAGATGTGAAAAAAACTCTTAAGAGCTTTATTCGCTGTTCTTGATCATTAAATGCTATTATGCGCGCCTCTCCGAGATTGAAAACTCTTCCATCGATTTTCGCATGCTCTATACCTATTCTAGAACCCTCATGTGGATACTCGCGCCGAATTGTCTCTTTAAAAAGGGTTTCAACATCCCTTAATGAACCGCCCCTTTCTAGGAGTTTCTCAGCCATCTCAAGCATGTAAGCTATTTTGCCGCCGCAAGCCTTGTAGTAATGGTGTCCACTTATAGTTGGCACAACAATGCTTCTAATCTCGTCGAGTCTCTTTTTTGAGCAAGATGGAAATTCAACGTCAATACGTATCTTCTTTTGAGAATCTAACGCTTCGACTTCCCTTAAGGTTTCACTTATGGTAGTCGACAGATTCGCATCTAGATGTTCTTCCATAATTAGAGATGCTGATGCTGAGATTCTACGCCTAACAATAACATCATCAAAAGTGTTAAACAAAATCGATGCGAATTTCTCTACTGAAATAGGGTTGCCAAGTATGTTGACACCTTGCCTATCGAAGCGGTCGTTTATGTCCAGATCCGGCTGGCAATTATTCTCAGGTGTGCTAGGCAAATTGAACCTTTCTTTTATTGCAGCTGATGGCTGGACTATTTTGAAGCCGTTGTCTAATAGTAGGCGTGTTAGCGCCGTTGAATATATGCCTCTGACTCTAGCTTTGAGCATAGATACACCAGTCTATCTTTTTATAACCTTATAGAGGCCATCAATTTTTTCGACATTAAATTTCACATCCAGAATTTCGCCTGCAAGCCATATGTTTGATTCTAGATGATCTGAGATTGCACGCGTCAGATATGCAGATTCGCCCTTCGCCAGAGCAATGTATGGAATAAGCATATCGGCCATATGCACATCGACCGTTGCTTTAGAATCTATCTCTTCAATAAGTCGCTTAACGGCTTCTTTAGCTACAGTCTCGCTAGTTTTGCCCAGTTCACCTATGGAGTCGCCTCCTAGAAGTGCGCTCGTATCGGTCTCAGCCCATAAAACCAGAGAACTGCCCTTCTGAAGCGGATTTGAGAAATCATTTATAATGCGGATTTCAGGATTGAAGCCTCTTGCTTTAAGGAGCCTTTCGGCCTCCCTGGCCTGCCTCTCCGCAACCCTTCTGTCGGCTAGGAATGTGCAGACTGAAACTCCCTTAATAGTTTTCAACTTGCCAAACTCCTCAAGTTTTATCGGTAGAAAAACCCTGCAAGGTTTAACTCTTAATATCACTTCCCCCATACCTTTCGGGTAATAACCGTATTTTATAACTTCAATTTGAGCCGTTAATCCCATGCGCTCAAGAAACTTGAGAAAAACATTCATAAGATAATTTATTGTTGGCGAGTGTCTAACATCGGTTCCACCCCTAGAAATTCTAAGCGTAACGGGTTTTTCGGCGAAGGCACATATTGGTAGAACCGTCATTATTAGCATGGGTATGCTTCCAGCCGTTCCTATTTCAGCAGATATTTCCCCGCCTTCTATTCCCCCCGGCTCAAACCATATTTCCTGCGACCCCACATAGGCTCCCTTTACATTAGCGTTACAAATCTTAGCTGCTGTCAAAACTGACTCTAAATGCTGCGGTCTTAAGCCTGGCTCACTGCGCTTCTTACGTATATTATAGATGTGAAGCGGCTCACCGATTATGCTGGCTAAGGCGATTGATAGCCTAAGTATAGTTCCGCTTCCGCTTTTTTGGCTTCCATCTATCTCAAGCATCATGGCTTCCTCTCTAAGCAATAACACTAAATAAAAACGGGGAGGAAGAAAATAAGTTTACTTCGTGGAATTAATGTTTCGCTTGATTAGATCAACGAAGATGAAGTGTCTTTAAGCCTCTCGGTGTTATATAGGAAAAAGCTGGCTTTTCTCTTAATTACGTCGGTCTCTTTAAGCGGCACTTCAGATTTAGGTTAAAAGAGATTGCGAAGGAGCCAAACAGATCAATTGTTAAATGGCAATTCAATCTTTAAATTTGTTTGCTCGGCGTTAAACGCTGAAGCCACCAAAGTTAACTCTTTTGCCTTGACGCTTTTCACCTTGATTTTCACATTTTTCTTCTCGCCTGGCAGCAGGTCGAAGTAGTTGTCGTTTGCAATAGCAATATAATTCTCTTTCACATCGACATTTACAAGCCTTGCATATCTTTCGGATCCCACCTTAACAGTTAATGCGAACCCATCCCCCTCCTTTTCAATATCAGAAGCTTCTAAGCTGAGAAAAGCCTTTGGAAATTGTAGTTCTCTATGCTTTGTTAACAGCAGAACATTTCTATGTGTTTTACCATCAGATTCAATGTCGAATACCGCTAGGAATTTAGAGATATCGGTTATATCTAGGTCGGCCAGCGTATGCTTGATCACTAAGGATGATGAGTTAGCGGGGATCACGTGTTCACTCACTAGAGTTTTTGATGATTCCATATCCGCCAGATTGATGATGGTGATCTTAAGCCTGCATTTAACATCGCTAAGCATATCATTCACTACCCATATTTCAATAATCCCATTCTTGTAGAGCGGGGATATAATAATTGGCTCAAATGCCCTTTTAGCGAAGTAAAAGCCCATTTTAGGCAGCCCATAATAGTCAACGGTTTCCCAGCACATATTAGGCCAAGGCGCATTAAAACTCCAATACAATACGCCGCCGCACCTGAATTTTCTCCGTCTGCAATTTTCTATAGCGGTTTTAAGGGCTTCAGATTGAACAAGCATTGAAAGAGAAACATATTCGTGGAGATGCCTAGGCTCACCGTAATCCTTCATATAAGGTATAACCCTTTCAGGCACATGATAGTGATACAGCCATTGTTCATTTATTGGCCATAGGTTGTTAGGCGGGAGGAATTTCAGCATGGTTTTAATATGGGGCAATGCTTGCATCCCAAACTCGCTTAGAAATCTGGCTTCATCCTTCAAGTAATCACTTATTGGGGCCATCCCATGGTAGACTTCCCAATTATGGCGGTCCCCTTCCATCATATCGTTAGGGTTATCGCCACCCCATGGACTTGAGGGCCAGTATGGTCTTGAAGGATCCGCCTTTGACACAACGTTTGGCAGAACTTCAAAATCTATTTTTGGCCTTGTAAGTCCGTAGCCGCTGGCGAAGTCGAACATTTCATTTTCATTATTGCCGCACCAGAGAACTATTGAGGGATGATTCCTCAACCTGCGTATTGTCGCTTCAGCCTCATTTTTAACTAGATTTAGAAAATCTTCATCTTCCGGGTAATGTCCACATGCAAAGTTAAGATCATGCCATAGCATTATGCCTAGTTCATCGCATATATCATAGAATTCATCGTATTCCACAAGTCCCCCTCCCCAAACCCTAAGCATATCATGGTTTCCCTCAGCTGCTAAACGCAGCATGCCTTCGTATCGGTTTCTATTAAGCCTAGATATCAATAAATCAGCCGGTATCCAATTTGCTCCCTTACAAAAAATTTTAACCCTATTAATCTTAAAGTAGAAGACCTTGCCATTTTCAGTCTCGCTGGATTCAGTGACCAGTTCAACTGTTCTTATTCCAAAACGCGTATTACATTCATCTTCAATCTTGTCTTCGATTATGAGTTCTACGTGAAGATTATAGAGGCTTGGTTTTCCATACCCTAGGGGCCACCAAAGCTTGGGCTTCTCAACACTCACGGCAAAATTGTGAATTGCAAGTTCTTTTCTGAGGGTCAATGGGGCCTCAACATGGAACCTTGAGTTCTCACATTCACCGATTATTTTAAGTGTAGCATCGGCATCAATACTTGAATCTATTTCCACCGTAATTTCTATTTCAGCTTTCTCTTCACTTACGCTTAAGGTTTTCACGTATACATCGCTGATCACAGCCGCATCATAGGCGACTAGTTTAACGCTTCTCCATATACCAACCGTCAAGAGTTTAACAGCCCAATCCCACCCGTATTGGTACTGTGCTTTCCTAACGTATAGGCGGGCATAACTCCCGTTCCATAACAAGTTTCTTTCGCTGAAATTCCCAGCGCGCCTAAGCGTTTCATACCACGGTGCGCCTAACCTCACGGCTAAAATATTATGGCTTCCATACCTGAGTTTCTCTGAAACATCTATTGATATTGGAATAAACATGTCTTCATTCTCAGCTATGCGCTCCCCATTAAGCCAAACTGTTGCGAACGTGTCCAGTCCCTCAAAGACTAATACCGCCTTTTTGCCCCTTAGATCTTCTGGAACATAAAATCTATATCGATACCACCAGTCAACTTTTTCAACCCATTCCCTTTTATCGCAGTTTTTTCCATAAAAAGGATCTTCTATTAGGCCATAGTTAAGCAGCGTCTCATGAACTTCGCCAGGAACTTTTGCTTCGAGCCACCATGAGTCATCGTAATCCTCCCTAAATTGCCCCATGCTGACGCCGAAATCAAAATGTTGCAACTTCCAAACACCATCTAGGCTAATAATTCTCTTCAAGGCGTATTCCACCAACCAATAATTGGCCATTTGAATATTAAATTGAGTAGCGTAAATATAAAATAATATTTGGCGGAGATATCGTGATCTCAGCCAGATTAGTAAGTCTATAAATGTGCTGCTGGCCAGCATGATTGGAGGTAGGTTTGGGAAAAACCCAGAAAGGTTTAACCTAAATGGCGTTCTTTATCTCAGGAGCTTTCGGATAAGAGCCTAATATTTTAACAAATAGGGCATTAGATCTTAGCCCCTCCAGCGCCTCAGCGCATCTGACCTCGGATCTATGCCCCTCGAAATCTAAGTAAAAATTGTATTCCCATGGCCTCTGCTTAGTTGGCCTCGACTCGATCTTTGTAAGATTTATGCCCCTGGATGCGAATTCTCCTAGGGCTTTGTAAAGCGCTCCAGGAACATGTTTCGTTGAGAAAATTATAGATGTCTTATCGTTCCCAGTTGGTGGAGAATCAGATTTAGATAGGACAAAGAAGCGTGTATAGTTGCTTGGGTTATCAGCCACGTCCTTGATGAGAATCTCCATGTCATAGATTCTCGCAGCCCTTTCGCTTGCAATCGCAGCTGCATCAGTCATATTTCTCTCCTTAATCATTTTGACGCTTCCAGCAGTGTCATATGTGGATATCAACTCGCATTTTAGGCGATCCAAAAAATTCCTGCATTGTCCTAAAGCCTGGGGATGCGAGAAGATAACCTTTATTGAGTCGAGCTTAACGCCTAGGTTAGCTATTAGACAATGAACTATTTTCAGAACGATCTCGCCGCAGACTTTCAAATCGTATTCTAGAAATAAATCGTAAACCTGCGTTACGCTCCCCTCAATAGAGTTCTCTATTGGAACAACGCCGAAATCAGTTTCGCCGCTTTCGACGCTTCTAAATACGTCTGAGAAACGCTTACATGGGATTGGTTGAGCTATTTGACCGAAAAACTCGTAGATAGCACTCTCGCTATATGCGCCTATCTCCCCCTGAAATGAGACCTTAATGTATTTTTTAGGTGGGTTCATTTCCTTAATGCTCATGTTGACTTCTCTCTTATGAGTTGAACTCTATTTAAAAGATTCATCCAACAAATAAGTTTAACTCCTTTATATTAATTATTTGCTCTTATATCTTGCTGTCTAGATGCAAAAAGGTTAAATCTAGCCCAGTTATTAGCATAGCCATAAAGTAGAGGTGCCTCCTCAGTTGGCATACAAATATATGTCGAAAGCATGGAGAAATCCGGGTGAAAGCTACGTTGAGGAATTGATGCGTGAAAGAGTTGTGCTGTGGCGTAGGGAGCCAACCGTGGTTAGAATTGATAAACCAACACGCATCGATAGGGCTAGGAGATTAGGGTATAAGGATAAACCTGGCTATGTGGTTTTGCGCGTCAAGGTGAGGAGAGGTGGATTAAGGAAGCCTAGGCCTAGGTCTGGGAGGAGACAGAAGCGTTTAGGCGTCGTGAAGTTTAAGCCGGCGAAGAGCTTGAAGCTGATAGCTGAGGAGAGGGCTGCGAGGAAATTCCCAAACTTGGAGGCTCTCAACTCCTACTGGGTTTGGGAGGATGGACTCTACAAGTGGTTTGAAGTTATAATGGTTGATAGAATTCTTCTACCGGAATTAAATCTCGGAAAGGGGAGAGGAAGAGCATTTAGAGGGTTAACAAGCGCTGGGAGAAAAGTTCGGGGATTAATGGCGAAAAGTCAGTAAACAAGGAAGTTTATAGTAGGAAGACCGCCGCGGCTACAACTGTTGTCCAGAGTCCGTTTTTATCCCCCTTAGCTGATTGACATACATTTGTTGTCTTAAAAATTTTCCCACTGGACTTATACACTTTTTTCCTTTCATCCCAAGCGGTTTCTGGACTGAACTCTATTCCCAGCGTCATAGCCAGCATTGTTGCAGCGAGATCTTCAGCGTAATCACCAGCCTTCTTCGCGGTCTCCCCAAAAGAGTGATGCTCGGAGAGATAACCGTAACCATCATTATTTTTCGGTAGGGCTAGGCCGACAGCTGCCGATATTAAACGATTAGGTTCATTAGTTTCATTTCGAGCCATAACAACGTAAATTATTTGCCCAGGCTTTAGAAGTTTAAGTCCTTCCTCCCTTGAGATTATTTTGCAACCTGGTGGAAAAATACTTGATACGCATACCAGATTGCATTTTTCAATGCCAGCTTTTCTTAAGGCAAGCTCGAAAGAGGCCAGCTTGTCTTTATGCGCTCCCACGCCTTTAGTGAAGAACATCTTTTTCGGAATCATGTCCATAAAAATTATGGAATATGACGGTTTTTTAAAAATCTTTCTATTGAAAAACTTTTATAAATGAGCTATGTAAATTAAAAAATTAATAAAAATAATTTTTGGATTAAAGAGGTAAAAATCAAAGCCATTTTGAGAAATAATTTAAATATTTGAGTTTGCCGTATTTTTTAAGGGAGGGTGGCAACGATGATTGAGGCAATTGTATATGGAAAGAGGGGAAGACGTTGCGGCAAAGGCTTTAGCAGGGAAGAGCTTAAGGCCGTTGGCTTAAGCGTTGTGGAGGCATTATCCCTAAAAATTCCAGTTGACATTAGGAGAAAAACTAGGCATGATGAAAATATCGAGGCCTTAAAGCGTCACCTTAATCAAGCATCCGAGAATCTTAAAGCTTAAGAGAAACGGCTGAGTTAATAATTGTCATTAAGTGATTGCTGATGAAAAAGAAAATATCCTATGTGGATCTAAGCTTCTTTGCACATGCAACTGAGGATTCGGATAAGGTTCTCACTGCGGCTAAAAATATACTTCCATCAAATTATGTTGAGAATGTGTCTTTCAGCAAGAGTAATTTAAAAGGTGAGTATGGAAACCCAATAATATTGTATAGGGCGCAGATAAGGGAGCCGGAAGCGGCAGACTCATTGCTGCATAATATTTCGTTAAACCTACCGTTAATTGATAAGGAAGAGTTAAACCGGTACCTAAACCTATATGTAGATGAGGGAAGCCTATATATTAGGCTAAGTAAGCAGGAGGCTTTTAAAGGTAGGCTCAAATTCTCCCAGGCTGATCCTATACGTATTCGCATAAGATTTAGGTCATCAAAGATTGAGGAAATTAGGGAAATATGCCGAACAATCGGGTTATTACCATGAAGAGCAGATTTGTAGATCTGCATCTCCGTCCGCCTATAGATCAAATCAGTAAGGTTCGAATGCTAATTGAAAAATCTGCTGAGCTAGGGTATGGGATGGTGGGCTTAACATTCCCCGCTGATGTGAAAAGGGAGCATATTGAGCATCTTCGGAAGACTTGTGCGGATATAGGCTTAGACTTTGCCGCCAGAGTGGATTTAACGCCTAAAAATGGCGGAGAACTCCTCAGTGCTTTAAAAAAGGTTCGGGGAAAATTTGAGGTTGTAGCGGTAAATTGCCAAACTAAAGAGGTCTACATACAGGCTGCTAAAGATAGAAGAGTTGATTTAATTTCCTCAGTTTTAGGAGAGCATAGAAGGAGCTTCTTCAGCGCTTCAGAGGCGAGGTTAGCTTCTGAAAAAAGCGCCGCCCTAGAGGTTAACTTGGCACCACTACTTTATCTTGATGGGTTCCGCAGAATTCAATTCATGAGCGTCCTCAGAAGGGAGATTTTGGCTGCTTGTAAATTCGATGTGCCCATAGTTTTATCAAGTGGAGCTGATAGGCCGCATCTACTTAGGAAACCCGATGACTACGCTTTTCTCGCGTATCTTATAGGTCTTGATCTGCATACAGCTGAGTTGGCTCTCTCCGCTAATCCAAGAAGCATAGTTGAGCGGAACAGAAGTAAGATGGGCCTCAACTACATATGTCCCGGTGTCTATTTAGTTAAGAGGGGTGAGGATTGCTGGAAAAGGTGAGGCGGCGCTACATACTTGTTAAGATTGACAGCGAAAAGGGGGTTAACAAAAGGGATTTTCAAAATGCTCTATGGTCCAGCATTGTTCGTCTCTTCGGCGAGTATGGGGCCAGTCAGGTGGAGACAACTTTAATTGAATATGATGAAGAGAAAGGAACGGCGATATTACGTTGTCCACATAAGACGTTAAGTATTGTTAGGTCGGCGATGGCGGCTATAACGAGGATTAATAATGCTGAGGCCGCCGTACATGTGCTCCTAGTATCGGGAACATTGAGGGCCTTAAGGAAAAAATCTGAGGAGATGTTTATGCCTAGAAAGGCTAAAAGCATATGTCGAAACAATCATAGTTTATTATGATTAAAGCGGTTGGGGTGGAAAATATTGAGTTTCGCAATTACGGAGAGCGAGATTGCGAAGGATTTCTTTATTCTATATAAGCTGGCTGAGATGGGAGCATGCAATAAAACAGTAAAGATTTCAACAAGCGCATTAGCGAAAATATTGGGATCATCTCAGCAAAGCGTATCTAGACGCTTAATTGAGATGGAGCAGAAGGGTTTGATACAGCGAACAGCGACCAGGGGGGGAAGCCTAATTAGAATCTCCGAGGTTGGGGAGGGCTATCTTAGGGGGATTCATCTTGGCTTAAGCGCAATCTTCGAGGGAAAGCCTCGATCCTTAACTGTTGAGGGTAGGGTTTTCAGCGGGCTTGGAGAGGGCGCCTACTATGTTTCTAAAGAAATGTATAGGAAGCAATTTATTGAGAAACTGGGTTTTGATCCTTATCCGGGAACATTAAATCTTAAAATATCAAGCGATCAGAATGCGAGATTAAGGGCTAAACTTGATGTCTATCCGGGGATAGAAATTGAAGGCTTTAAGAATAGGGATAGAACTTATGGGTCGGTTAAGTGTTTTAGGGCTGTAATAGAGGGTAAAGAGAGGGGCGCCGTGGTCTTAGCCCTCAGAAGCCATTATGGGAAAGATGTTGTAGAGATTATAGCGCCGGAATATTTACGTGGATGCCTGGGTCTCAGGGATGGGGATAAAGTTAGGGTGGAGATATTCATTTAATGGTGGTTTACTCCTTTTTGATTAATTGAACAAGTCTTCTGCCCTTAGTGAGAGATGAAACTGATATCAGCCCAGTTATCTCCATTCTCATCAGAGTTTTATTCAGCTCATTAATGCTTAAGTCTTTATAGACAGATTTAAGCGCCTCGAGTAGTTCAGCATCTGTCAGCGAGCCTTTTTTCTCCAGAATCTCGATGATAACCATGTGAAGCGGCTGAATTCTCCAAGTTTTAATTGACGACTGCATTTTAGCTCCCCTTTATTCATGATTTATGTTTAAGTGATCAGCGGCGGGGTAACCCTTTGTATCTTCCTGTACTGTTGCCCAAAACTCTTATACCAACTCTCCATGTCCGGCGTTATGCTGGGGCCTATTTTCCTCATGGCTTCCTGGAAGTCCGCCATAGATACTTCCTTCGCGTTCATGTCGCGGCGTAGGGCTATTAAGGCTGCTTCCCTGCATAGGGCTTCTATGTCTGCACCGGAATAACCTTTAGTCATGCTTGCTAAAGTCTTCAGATCCACATTATTTGCTAGGGGCATGTCCCTTGCATGTATCTTAAATATTGCTAATCTACCATCCTCATTTGGCTCCGGAACATATATTAAACGGTCGAATCTGCCGGGCCTTAGAATAGCTGGGTCAAGAAGATCCGGCCTATTTGTAGCTGCTAGAACGACAACATCCTCAAGGGTTGTTATCCCATCGATTTCAGTCAGCAGCTGGCTGATAACGCGTTCGGTTACTCCGCTATCGCCGTATCCCATTCCTCTTCTAGGGACAAGCGCGTCGATTTCATCGAAGAATATTACTGCTGGAGCCGCCATCCTGGCTTTTCTAAAAACTTCTCTAACGGCTTTCTCGGATTCGCCAACCCACTTAGATAGAACTTCTGGACCCTTTATTGATATGAAGTTTGCTTCGCTCTCTGTGGCGACAGCCTTGGCCAGCAATGTTTTGCCGCAGCCGGGAGGACCGTAAAGAAGTATGCCTTTAGGCGGTTTAATGCCCATATTCCTAAAAATCTCAGGGTTCTTTATCGGCCATTCGACAGCCTCCCTAAGCTCCTGCTTAACCTCCTCAAGGTTTCCTACATCATCCCAATGGACTGTCGGGACCTCTATGGCTACCTCCCTCATCGCTGTTGGCGTAATCTCTCTGAAGGCATTTAAGAAATCCTCCATTCGAATCTCCATCTTCTCAAGAACCTCAGGCGGGATCCTTTCTTGCTCCAGATCTATTTCGGGCAGATATCTGCGAAGGGCCTTCATAGCCGTTTCGCGGCATAAAGCTGCCAGGTCAGCTCCAGTGAAGCCATGGGTCATTTCAGCCAGCTTCTTCAGGTCTACATCGTTTGCCAATGGCATTCCGCGGGTGTGAATCAGAAGTATCTCATATCGCCCCTGCTTGTCCGGTATGCCTATCTCTATTTCCCGGTCGAATCTGCCGGGTCTTCTAAGCGCCGGATCCAGCGCGTTAGGTCTGTTAGTTGCGCCTATAACTATAACGTTTCCCCTCTCTCTTAATCCATCCATTAATGCTAGAAGCTGAGCGACGACCCTACGCTCAACCTCACCCGTGACTTCCTCCCTCTTCGGCGCTATGGCGTCCAATTCATCTATGAATATTATGCTAGGAGCATTCTGCTGAGCCTGTTGGAACATTTCACGGAGCCTAGCCTCAGATTCACCATAGAACTTGTTCATTATCTCCGGGCCATTTATTGAGAAGAAGCTTGCATCAGACTCGTTGGCGACAGCCTTGGCCAGCAATGTTTTGCCGCAGCCGGGAGGACCATGGAGGAGCACGCCTCTAGGCGGGTCTATCCCTAGCCTCTGGAATATTTCGGGATGCCTTAAGGGCAGTTCAACCATCTCCCTTAGCCGCTGGATCTCCTCCTTTAATCCGCCTATATCCTCATAGGTTATTCGCGGTAAGCCCTTGCCTTCAGGGGCCGGCTCCGGGAGTAATTGGAGGTTTGTGTCGTATGTTAACCTAACAATGCCGTGGGGTCTAGTCTTCGTAACAATGAACTGGACTGGATGCCCAAGCATCATGACGAGCGTTGTGTCGCCTTCAACGAAGGTTCTTTCAAGAAGCCTGTTCTTCACGAAGTTTGTGAAGTCTTCATCGATGTTAAGCCGCATGTCAACTGGCGCCAGAACGATGTTGGATGCATCTACAACCTCGGCTCTACGGATAAGAACGTACTCATTTATTGAGACTCCAGCGTTCTTTCGGGTTATTCCATCTATTCTAATGATGCTTTTACCCTGGTCTTCAGCGTAAGCCGGCCAAGCTATTGCAGCCGTTCTTCTTTTGCCCACAATCTCTATGACGTCCCCGGCTGAAACCCCTATTTTCTCCATTGTTTTCTGATCGATTCTAGCGATGCCTCTATAAACATCCCGCTGTTTAGCGTCGCCTACTCTTAATTGTACCTCATTAGCCATTCAGCGTCTTCCCCCTGCACTAAATCAGTTTCTATTATTTTATGAGTGTCAAGTCCCAAATATAAATTTGGTGTAAAATAAATGTTTAGGCTCTCCTAATCATGATTGTTTGTATGTCATTTACTTCGCTTACGTTTTTAATGCTTTCTTCAACCTCATCTAATCCGCCAGCTTGGTTCTCGGGAAATACAATATGGGCTATGACCGCCACCAAGCCAAAGGCTATCGGTTCCTCCTCAAATTTGTAAACTGAAGCGTAGCTGGGTAAGGAATTCTTAATCTTCTCTTTGAGGGTTTCCAAGTTAATGTCTATGTCCGCTGGGAATATCTTTAATGAGAGTACGATTCTGGCCAAGTATTATCCTCCAATTAACCGAATGCTCAATAGAATGGAGATAGGCATATTTTAAAGTTATGTTTTTCAAGATGTGCCTAATGATTTATCTGCGAGGCCATTTGCAATTCGGCTTCGGAGAATCTTTTGCACATAAATTTTATATTTAACGCGTACGTCACTCTTTTTATATACTTGGAAAAAAGAATGGTCATGTGCATTGAAGAATCCGATATAGCGGTTATTGGAGCTGGACCAGCGGGATTAATTGCAGCTAGGGAAGCGTCTCTGAGAGGGGCTGAAGTCTCTGTTTTTGAGGAGCATAATGAGATTGGTTTGCCATGCCACTGCGCCGGGCTTATTAGCATAAAAGGATTACATGACATCGGCATACCGCTCCATGGAGCCTACGTGCAGAACAAAATTAGAGGCGCATGCTTCTATTCGCCCTCTAATCTCTCATTTACTATTGAAGGAAACGATTATGTTGCCTATGTTGTTAACCGCCGCGCGCTCGATTGTTTTCTTGCGGAGCAAGCTTTGAAGAGCGGTTCACGTATAATATTAAATTCGCGTGTTCAATCCGTAAAGCGCAATGGCGGGTGGGTTTTAAATATTAATGGGCGCGATAATTTTAAGGCTAAACTTTTAATAGATGCTGAGGGGGCGTTGCCTAGAGTTTTAAAAGCAACTGGTCTAAAGATCTTAGATAAAAAAGATTTTCTTAATGGTTTGCAGATTGACATTTCTGGGGTTAAAATTGACCCCGAGCGTGTTGAAGTTCATCTAGGTAGAGGAGTTGCGCCGGGCTTCTTCGCGTGGGTTATACCGTTGAATGATGAGGAAGCCAGAGTTGGCTTAGCTTGTAAAAATTCGAATCTGAAAAATCTGCTGTTCAGTTTCATAAAGAAAAGGTTTAGGTACTTTGAGAGAATGAGTATGCACTCATTCTACTCCGGGTTCATTATTACATGCGGTCCCATTGAAAAAACATACTCCGACGGGCTTATAGTTGTTGGGGATGCAGCTGGACAAGTTAAACCTATTTCCGGCGGTGGGGTTGTTTTCGGCGGCATATGCGCCTCAATAGCTGGAAGAGTAGCTTCGGAAGCAATAAAGCGTAATAGACTGGAAGAAAAATTTTTGAAAACCTATGAGAATGAATGGAAGGCGAAGTTCGGGAAAGAATTTAAAATTGCCCTACTTGCAAGGAATATTTTAAATCGCCTTTCAGATCGGGATATTGACAAAATTTTTTCAATAGTTATCAAGGAAAAGATTCATAATGAGATTTCAGCGGAGGGAGATGTGGATTTCCAGGGCACATCAATCTGGAAAATTATGGGAAAAGGGAGATTTCTAAGATTTTTGCCAACGCTCCTTAAAGCTACATTAGTCTTCAGCTGATACCCTCAGAAAGAGTGAAATGTGCGAACATGCTTATTTGGAGCATCCGCTATTTCTGGCTGCTCGCTGCCTCTGCTGAATTCTTGCTCTCTCATTCTCTAATAGAAGTAGATTTTTCTGGGCGACAGTACGTAAACAATTATAAGGAAGAGTGAAATTTATTATAAAATTCAAATTTAAAGGGTGTATATGGCTGTGAGCAAAAGTGTATCAATGCCGATCTGCACGTCATGTAATAGGATAATATCTCCTGGAGCAAACGCTACATCTTTCCCATGCCCAAACTGCGGTGGGATTATTATTTGGCGATGCTCTAAATGTCGGAAATTCAGGCGGCAATACAAGTGTCCAAAATGCGGCTTTCAGGGACCTTAGGCGCATTTCTTGTACCTCTCACTTGCGCTTCCGATAGATTTTAACTCCGTCCCGTTCTGTAACGTACTCTAACCCTGCCTCCAGCAGTTCCTTATCCTCCTCCAAAGTTCTCGAGGTCTTCACGTAATATTCGTCGCCTTCAAAGCTGACTAGCTGCGTGTAAACTAGGGTGGTTTTTATGTCTCTGTGCTCAAGCATCTCCACGACGCGTAGTATATCCTTAGTTTTAGCGTATTCCATCCATATACAGAGATTTTCCTCTTGATGGTTCGCTTAGAGGCTGAAGCCATCTGGCATCCTTAAATATGGGGCTTAGCTTAACACCAAGCAACGTCTACGAGCAATCTCACCCCTCCTCCTTCTGGGCTGACTGAGGATAGAGACAAAGACCCCCCGGGGCCCTCCACCCCTAGTTTTTCATGCTTCACGACGGTCACTAGGGGCATCCTAGGCGCCGGATACTATTTTTTATTTCTCGGGCCATCTTTTTGCTCCAAATACTGCTAAGATAATTATGACAGCGACTATTATAAAATTAAGTAATGTCGCGGCAAAAAGTTCCACTTAAACTCAAAGAACATGCATTCCCATTATCAAGCGTCACTCTTTTCTAATGAGGAAGCTAACCTAGAGAGTTTAGCTAAGCCGCCTTATACTGTTTGTGAGGAACAATTAAAAGTTGAAACGTGAAGATTTTTCAATGTGAAAAGGGCAGGCTTTTAAGTGTAGGATGGGTTGAGAGGATACATTAATAATGAGGCTGAATGGGATGAGTGAATCTGCTGGGATGGGTCGCCGTTTAAAGATTGAGGGCAGCCCGGATTTTAAAGAGAAGGTGCGCAGAGCTCTTCAGCTTGTTAGAGCCGCTGATTATTATGACTTTTTAAGAACATATATTCGCTGTATAAAAGAGATTGATGGCTTAACGCAGCTCAGAGCTTCTGAAGCGACCCTCTGGGCAAATAAATATGCTGTTGAGAATCCAGTTGACGCCGCGAGCAGATTCATTCAAAAAGCATATTACATGCAAATACGCCTTGAAGGAAAGCATATGCATGAGGGTATGATGGAATTCCAGTCCTTTGAGAAATGTATAGAATTCCTGAAAAAATTAAGAGATAAAAGCCGAAATCAGGATGTTAAAAGCAACTGTGAGAGGCTGATAAAGATGTGGAATGAAAGCCTCCTAATCTACTAGCCAGGCTTGGACAGCGAGGGAAAGAGGAATACAAGGTTGTAACTCTTTAAACCAATCTAGACCTGGCTATCGGGATTGCGCTAAGAGTCGTCTTCGCGTGGCTCGCAATT
>JAGTRG010000002.1:3881-46901 GCA_018396435.1 Candidatus Bathyarchaeota archaeon | reverse complement strand
GCACTCCAAAGATAGCTTGGATCTCCTTAATTATTCTTCCAAGATCCTCCATCTTCAAGAACTCCACGAAGACAACATCGTCAAATTGCCCAGTAACCGCATGAGCCATTTTAACACCTTCGATTTTGAGAGCTGCCTCTGCAACGTCCCATATTAATCCAGGATCAGCGTTTATAAGGATGTAAGCTTCCAAGCAAACCACCAATCAATAATTTACTATTTGAGCATAAATATCTTAGTATATTAAACGGGATTTCTAAAAATTTATTTCCTATATCTCAATAGTTTATCCTCATTAGAAGATGAGAGATGAGTTGAGATGTCCAGCGATTTTGAGGATTCTTATCTGCTGGCTTTAGATGAGGGGACAACCAGCGCGAGAGCCATATTATTTAATAGAGAATCTAAAATTTCAGGTTTAGGACAGTATAACTTCTCTCAAATATACCCTAGACCTGGTTGGGTTGAACATGACCCTGAGGAAATCTGGAAAGCGCAGGTCATGGCCGTTAAGGACTCGCTTAAAAATTCCCATGTGGAACCCGATAGAGTGGCGGCTATAGGGGTGACAAACCAGAGGGAAACCGTTGTTCTCTGGGATAAATCAACGGGTAAACCCGTGCATAATGCAATAGTGTGGCAGTGCAGGAGGACGGCGGATATTATTGAAGAGCTTAAGGCTGATTATGGTGAATTATTTAAAGCGAAGACCGGTTTGGTTCCAGACTCATATTTTTCAGGCCCAAAAGTTAAGTGGCTCCTAGAAAATGTGCCCGGCCTTAGAAATAGGGCTCTTAGAGGCGAGATCCTATTCGGCACAATAGATTCCTTCCTAATATGGAAGCTCACAGGCGGCAAAACGCACGTCATAGACTACAGTAACGCATCGAGAACAATGATGTTTAACATTCACAAAATAAATTGGGATAAAGAGCTGCTAGAGATTCTGGGAATACCGGAGGGCATATTACCCGAGCCTAAACCATCAAGCTACATTTACGGGTACGCGGACCCTGAAATTTTCGGTGCAAGCGTGCCGATAGCGGGAGACATAGGCGATCAGCAAGCTGCGCTATTTGGGCAGGCGGCTTTTGAGGAAGGCACGGTTAAGTGCACCTTTGGAACTGGCAGCTTCCTACTCATGAACACCGGCAGTAAGCCTTACAAATCTGAAAGATTGCTGACAACCATTGCTTGGGGAATAGAAAACAAGGTGACCTATGCCCTAGAGGGCAGCATATTCATAACCGGCGCTGCAATACAGTGGCTTAGGGAAGCCCTAGAAATAATAAAGGATGCTTCTGAAACTGAGATTTTAGCATCCTCAGTTAAAAGCGCTGAAGGCGTATACTTCGTCCCGGCTTTCGTGGGGCTTGGGGCGCCATACTGGGATCAGTATGCTAGAGGCCTCATCATAGGTTTAACCAGAGGAACCGGAAAAGCCCATCTCGCTAGGGCGACGCTTGAAGCAATAGCCTACTTAACCCGCGACGTTCTGGAGAACATGAAGGAGGACACGGGCATAAGTGTTACGGAGCTAAGGGTTGATGGTGGGGCCTCAAAAAATGATCTTTTAATGCAAATCCAGGCGGACATATTGGGCTTAAAAATTCTCAGACCATTAATTCTTGAAACCACAAGCCTGGGAGCAGCCTACTTGGCCGGCCTAGCGACAGGATTTTGGAAGAACCTCTCAGATCTCGCATCCATGTGGAAAATTGAGAGGATATTTGAGCCTAAAATGGATGGGGCTGAAAGAGAGAGGCTATATAAGGTTTGGAGGGAAGCCGTTGAAAGATCTCTGGGCTGGGCTAGGGTTCTTAAAGAGGCTGGATTCGAGTAATACAGAGGTGCAGATATGGGCAGATTAATACGCGTAGCTATAATAGGAGCTGGGGTTGTTGGAGCCAGCATAGCTAGAGTTCTCTCCATGTTCGAGGATTTTGAAGTGCATTTAATAGAGAGAGAAGCAGACGTAGGATGGGGGGTTAGTAAGGCTAACACTGGAATAATTCACGCGGGATATGATGATGAGCCGAGTCTTTTTCCGCTTAGAGCTAAATTATGCGCTGAGGGAAACAGAATATGGCATGAGTGGGTTAAGGATCTCGATATACCCATTAGATGGTGCGGTTCACTAGTCTTAGCCTTCAACAGTGAGGAGGAGAAAATCCTTGAAGAGTTGCTTGATAGAGGAATTAGGAATGGCGCTCCAAGCCTAGAAATTATTGACCACGAGAAACTTAAGATGCTTGAACCGAACTCCTCGGAGAAAGCTACATCTGCCCTTTGGGCCCCAACAGCTGGGCAAATATCGCCCTGGGACGCTGTAATTGCTTTAGTGGAAAACAGCGTTACGAATGGCGTTAAGCTTCATTTATCAACCGAGGTTAAGGAGGTTAAGGTTGTTGGGGGGCAGATCTCTGGGTTAGAAACCAACGAATTCTTCCTTAAAGTTGACTGCGTTATCAATGCGGCTGGACTGTATGCGGATAAAATATCGGAGATGGCTGGTGTGGGCGGTTATCACATAAAGCCGAGAAAGGGCGAATACTTGATCTTTGATAAGGACGCTGAACCTAAAGTTAACAGGATAATTTTTCCAACACCTACTCCTATTTCCAAAGGCGTAGTGGTGACAACAACGACCGATGGAAACCTAATGATTGGTCCCAGCGCTCAGGACCTGCCTGAAAACCTTAGGGAGGATAAAAGTAACACTTACGATGGATTAAAGATTGTTTGGGAATCAGCCTCTAATCTTGTAAATAAGCTCCCGCCCAGAAACAAAGTTATAAGGTTTTTCGCTGGCTTAAGGCCTGAACCGTCAGGCGGAGACTTCATAATCAGGGACTGCAATGAAGTCTTCGGTTTTATAGAGGCTTCAGGCATGCGTTCGCCTGGTTTAACCTCGGCTCCAGCGGTAGCCCGCATGATTCTCGATTCGCTGAAGGTTAAATTTGATCTTAATCCTAAGCCTAAAGCGGGATGGAAAAGGTATAGGCGACGCATAAAAAGGTTTTCTGAAATGACGTTTGAGGAGAGAAGCAAGGCTATGAATGAGAATCCGAGATATGGACGTATAATTTGCGTAGATGAGCTTGTAACTGAGGCTGAAATAGTGGAGGCGATTAGAAGGGGAGCGACAACAATAGACGGCGTTAAATTTAGAACTAGAGCCTGCATGGGTGCTTGTCAAGGCTCATCATGTATGTATAAAGTCGCAGTAATTTTGGCAAGAGAACTCAATGTACCATTATGGATGGTCTCCCTGAGAGGGCCTGGGACGGAGATAGGGATAGGCGATGTGAAAGCTCTGTTTATAGAGAAAAATAAATCAAAGGGGAAAGCCAAGATTGATGGAGAAAAACTATGACCTTGCAATCATAGGCGGCGGACCGGCTGGGCTTGCATCCTCCATTAAGGCATGGAAGCTAGGCGTCAAAAGTATAGTTCTCCTTGAGGAATCTAACCTTCTAGGTGGGGTTTTACCGCAATGTATACATCCAGGGTTCGGACTGCATTATTTTAGGGAAGACTTGACTGGACCGGAGTTTGCAGCTAAACTTTTAGATCGACTTAAAGATACAGGGGTTAATGTTTTAGTCGGGTCATACGCGGAACATCTTGAAGTCAAATCCAGCGGCGAGAAGGAGATATTCGGCTATAAGTATGGGGAGGCTTTTAAGATTAAATGTAAAGCGGTTATTTATGCAGCTGGTTGTAGGGAAAGAAGCCGTTTCGAAGTCAATATTTTGGGCGATAGACCCGTGGGGGTCTACACGGCGGGTGAAGCCCAGACCCTAATGGACATGTATGGGATTCTCCCAGGAAGCGAAATAGTTGTGGTCGGCTCAGGTGACGTTGGGCTAATAATGGCTAGGAGGTTCGCTTTAGAGGGAGCCGACGTTAAAGCGGTTGTTGAAATAATGCCCTATCCTGGGGGTTTAACGCGTAATATTGTTCAATGTCTGGAGGATTTCCACATACCCCTTTATTTAAGCTGCATGGTGACTGAAATTAATGGTTCAAGGAGGGTTGAAGGCGTCAAAATCGTTAGGGTGGATGAAAAATTCAATCCTATACATGGCTCGGAAAACTCTCTGAAGTGTGACACCGTGATCTTGGCTGTTGGGCTTAAGCCTAGGGTTGAATTGCGCGATAAAGCCGGCGCGCTCATAGATGAGGCTACTGGAGGACCCATAGTTAATGATTGGCTTGAAACCACGATCCCTGGGGTTTTCGCAGCTGGCAACGTGCTTGTCATAAATGACCTAGTTGATTATGCTGCTGAGCAGGGTGAACGGGCCGCTGAATCAGCTGCCAAGTTTATGCATGATGGTCTTGCAGCATTCAAATTTAAGAGGGTTATCTTGGGACGTAATGTAAGACTTGTTGTGCCCCATCTCATAAGCTGCGTTCAAGATGTCACATTTTATGGGCGAGTCGGTAAACCTGAAGAGAACGTTCAAGTTCGGTTTGATGAGATCGGTCAAGCATTTAAATTGCCGATTGCACGTCCCTCAGAAATGTTCCGATTTAAGATTTCAGCGGATGATTTATTAAAACTGCATGATGAAAAGATGGTGGTTAACGTTGTTAAGGTGTAATTTTTATGGGCCCCATCGTTAAGGATGGCCGCGTTTTAGAATTTACTTGCATTGTTTGCCCATTAGGATGCAGGCTAAGGGCAATATTAGAGGATGGTGAGGTTCGCTCTGTTGAGGGAAACAGATGTCCTAGAGGAATTGTTTACGCACAAAATGAAGTTGAGCCTAAACGCATACTTATATCAGTAGTAAAGGTTAGCGGAGGCAACCTTCCAGTTGTGTCGGTTAAAACTTCTGAGCCAATGCCTAAAGAAATGATCCCTGAAGCTATGAGGATTCTCTCAAAAGTGACCGTTCAAGCCCCTGTTAAAATCGGCCAGATCATAATTAAAGATTTCCTAGGCTTAAAAATCAATGTTACAGCAACTAGAAATGTCGACCCGGCACAGCCCAGTTAAAAATAAATATTTTTAGCCCAACTTATGATTTGAGGAGGGATCTCTACGTTAAAAACAAATGCTGAGAAGCTTGTGAAAATTTCAATCATAGGCGAGGTTTCAAGCCCAGTCTTTCGGCGCTCAGCCTACAAAATTTCTTCGGACGGCAGGCCGGTCGTATTGCCAGGCGTAGGCGGCATAACCTATAATGTTCGCGTAGGCGATCCGGCCGTAGGCTGGATGGCGGATCACGTTGAGCCGGGTGTAAGCGTTAAAAATAGAGAGGGTGAGGATGCCAACATGGCTCTAAATATTTTGGCTTGCGTTGGAAACGAGGCTACTGTTGCTTCTGGCGATGCTAAAGGAGCCAAGGGTGTTGTAACCGGAAAACATGGTGGGATAGAACATGTGCTGGTGGATTTCTCAACTGAGACGATGGAGAAACTGTTGATCGGCGATAAAATTTTGATAAAGGCTTTCGGTTTAGGTCTAGAGCTACTGGATTGCCCAGATATTAAGGTTATGAATTCCGATCCGAACTTTCTTAATTCCATCGGCATAAAATCCATCGGCGACAAAATTGAGGTTCCCGTAACCCATATAGTTCCAGCTTCAATTATGGGCTCGGGACTTGGGGCTGATCAAACCTACTCTGGAGATTATGATATTCAGCTGTTTGACGAGTCCATCGTCAAAGAATACGGCTTATCCGATTTGAGACTAGGCGATCTGGTGGCAATTCAGGATGCAGACCATTCGTATGGACGCATATATCTTAAGGGCGCGGTTACCCTGGGCATAGTTGTCCACACCAACTCCGTAATTTCGGGGCACGGTCCAGGTGTAACAACGCTGCTAACCTCTAAAACCGGAAAAATCGCTCCAATAATTGATCCTAATGCAAATATAGCGAAAATCATGAAACTAAGAGCCGACCTAGGATTTCCGTTTCCGAGTCTAATCTAACCTTGAATATTCAGGATTTGGGTCAGGGTCGGTATCTTAATAAATAACCAAGCATATACGGATGCAGCCAGCATTAATGCTGATATTAGAATTAGGCAGTAATCCCGTCTCTCCATCTTCAGCATATATAGGGTTGTACGCTTTTCGGTTGCACCCCAAGCCCTAGATTCCATCGCCTCCGCCAGCTCTAAACTTCTTCGAATTGCATTAACAATTAATGGGATAAGTATGGGGATGTAATTTCTTATCCTCTTCATTAAGTTTCCACCCTCAAGCTCTAAACCCCGAGCTCTCTGCGCGTCAATTATAGTTTGAGCCTCTTCAGCTAAAACTGGAACAAAACGTATTGCCGTTGTGAAAGCGAAGCAGAATTCATAGGGTATGCCGATCTGCTCTAGGGATAATCCAAGCATATCGGGTGATGTTGTTAGAAAGAATATTGAGAAGGATTCAACTAGAACTATGAATCTAACAGTCATCGCTGAAGCTTGCTCAATGATTGATGCAAAAGATGAGTAGCCGCTGTAAAAGTATAGGGAGATAACGTTCATTATGAAAATTATTGTCGCAAAAAATGATGAGCCCTTAATCAAGCGAAGCCATTCTTTTTTAACCTTGGCTATTATGATGAGCGGTATCTGCGAGAAGAAAAGTATTAGAAGCGGGATTAGCTGATTGAAAAATACCGCTACAATGAAGAAAGTAAGTACATAAATAAATTTAGTCCTAGGATCAATTCTATGTATCGGCGAAGAAATATTTCTAAATTTTAAGCCGTCAAACATGCTCATTTTCTAGCCCAACCTATTCTTTCAATGATTAGATCCCTCGCCTCATAAACATCCATAACGTTCGTTGGGAAACCCAGATCATTAAGATTTAAAAGAACATTGGTTATTTCGGGGAGAATAAGCCAGGATCTAGAAATTAAATCAGGATCAGTCAGCACATTCCTCGCAGCTCCATCAGCCACTATCTTCCCATTAGCCATTAAAACAACCCTTGGCTCACATTCAGCGACAAACTCTATGTCATGGGTAACTATCACCACGGTTTTCCCCTGATGATTCATCTGAAGTATAAATTGACGCAATCGCTCCTTTTGATTCCTATCCTGACCTATGGTGGGCTCATCAAGAATTAGTATTTTTGGATCCCATGCAAGAACAGACGCTAAAGCCAACCTTTTTCTTTCACCCCCGCTGAGCATAAATGGTGAGGTTTTTCGGTATCTAGTGAGATCTAGGATGTTAAGAGCCCAATCAACCCTCTCTCTAATTTTCTTCTCATCGAAACCGAAATTCTTTAGGGCGAATGATATTTCATCCTCAACGGTTTCGCTGAAAAGCTGATGGTCCGGGTTCTGGAAGACGAAGCCAACCTTTCTAGATAGGGTTGCCACGCTTACATGCCTAGTGTCAACCTCATCTACAAGAACTTTGCCCATTGTAGGCTTAAGTAAGCCATTAAAATGTTTAACAAGGGTTGTTTTGCCAGCGCCATTCTGGCCCATTATTGCAACAAATTCTCCGTTGGTTATCTGTAGGGAGACGCCCTTTAGGGCTTCAGTGCCATTTGGGTAGGTGAAATAAACATCTTTAACCTCTATCAAAAATGAGCTCCTCCATTATGGATTTTGAGAGCTCCTCCGGGCTTAGCGGAACCCTGCTTATATTTAACCCGGCTCTCTTCAGCAGCATGTAGAGCCTGACCACTTTAGGTATTCCAACCCCGATCAGAGCCGCTTCATTCTCTAGGAAAACTTTACGTGGCTCACCGTCCAGGATTATTTGTCCCTCATTCATAACTATTACTCGATTGGCGTATCTAGCTGCCAAATCTAATCTATGCTCAACAAGGATTATAGTTATACCAAGCTCCTTATTCAAACGGTTGATAACTTCCAGAATGTTTCTGGCGCTTAACGGATCGAGAAATGACGTTGGCTCATCGAGGACTATAACCTCGGGCTGCATTGCAAGTATAGAGGCTATCGCAACGCGCTGCTGCTGACCTCCAGAAACCTCATATGGAGCCCTGTCCTTCAAATCATATATGCCTGTAACCTTGAGGGCCCAATCAACCCTTCTGCGCATCTCATCTCTAGGCAGCCCTAGATTTTCCAAGCCGAAGGCAACATCCTTCTCGATGGTTAACGCGAAAAGCTGATTTTCCGGCGTTTGGAAAACAAGCCCAACATGCTGCGCTATTTCATGAATTGGGTGCTCAGTTGTCCTTAATCCGGCAACAGTTATTTCACCCTCAAGTTTACCCCCATAGAAATGAGGAATAAGCCCGTTAAAGCATCTGCAAAGAGTTGTTTTTCCACATCCACTAGGCCCGGTTAAAAGTATAAACTCTCCCCTCTCTACTCTAAGGGTTACGTCCTTGAAGGCGGGGCTCTCAGCGTATGGATACGTGTAAGTTAGGTTTCTAGCCTCGATTATGGCCAACGTCCAGTTACACCTTAACTATTCTCTCATCTTGAAAGAGATATTTAAAAACACTGTGGTAATTAAATTGAATGTTTAAACATTCTAGAATTGTTTATATGTTAAATCAGCAAAGAAACTTTAGACGTAGGGATCGCTTAGACGGCGGCTGTCAACATTGAGGATAAAATGGGAGAGCGGAGTGCTAATAGAGCATAGGGGAAATAGAATAATTTTGGATCCCACATCTAAGAATCCCAGATGCAGAGTTGCATTTATAACTCATGCGCATGCAGATCATTCAAGCGCTTTTAGAGCTGACAAAATATCGAAGTTTTCCTCTGAGGAAACCATGAGTCTTGTTGCAATAGACGGAGTTAAAGTCCAAGAGTGGCACCCTATAAAGGTAAAAGAGAAAGTCGTGATGGATGATTTTGAGGTTACGCCTCATTATTCAGGACATGTTTTAGGTTCCTACGAATTTGAGATTGCGACGCCTGAAGGAACAGTCCTATTCACTGGAGATTTAAATACTAGAAGCTCAAGGACGATTAAACCGGCTGATCCGATAAAGTGCGATGTTCTCGTTTTGGAATCAACTTTCGGCTCTCCCAGCTTCGTTTTTCCACCTGATGAGATTGTTGCTAAGGGCATGATTGAGTGGGCAAGCAGGTCTCTGAAGGAGGGTAAGATTCCGGTTTTTCGAGCTGACTCGCTTGGCAATGCGCAGGAGGTAATACGCATATTTAATGAGGATACAAATATACCGGTAGTTTCACATTGGAGGGTTTCGAAGATCAATAGGGTTTATGAGGCTTACGGTTACAGAATGAAATATTTTGACATAAGATCTGTGGAAGCCTATGATCTCATATCGCGTAGAAACGCCATAATCGTCGCCCCGAAACGCTTAGAATCAACATATCATCCGGATTTTATATCAGCGCTTGTTTCAGGATGGGCTTTAAGATTTAAAGGCACATCTTTCCCCTTGAGTGACCATGCTGATTTCCCAAGCTTAATGGAGTTTGTTAGCGAGTGCGGTCCTAAAATTGTTTTAACATGCCATGGAGGCGGATTCAGCAACATTTTGGCAAAATACGTTGAGAAAAATCTCGGGATAAAGGCTTACCCGGTCAACCTGATCCCGACAAATTTCTCATTAAGCAGCCCATTTCTCAAAAAGTTTTAAGTTCTGCAAAAACATAATACACTGAATTAGAAGTAATGATTGGAGGAATATGGTTTGATTAAGCCATTAGCTTTTAAAAATCAAGGTCAGCAGCTGATTGGTATACTTCATATACCTGATGAACTGAAATCGGGGATGAAGGCTCCGGGAATCTTGATGCTTCACGGTTTCACAGGGAATAGGACTGAAGCTCATAGGCTCTTCGTTCATGTTGCCAGAAGCCTATGTGATTCAGGCTATGTTGTCCTTCGATTTGACTTCAGAGGCTCCGGAGACAGTGATGGCGAATTTGAAGATATGACCTTACCCGGAGAAGTAAGCGATGCAGAAAGAGCTTTGGCCTTCCTTATGAGACAGAGATGTGTTGATAGGGAAAGGGTTGGCGTTATAGGTCTAAGCATGGGCGGAAGAGTTGCAGCCATACTGACCTCTCTCGATGGACGGGTTAAATTTGCAGTGCTATATTCACCAGCCCTTGGATCCTTGGGGGAAAGATTCCTTTCACAAGCCAGTAAAGAGGCTTTAGAGAAGCTTAATTCCGGGGAATCCATCGAAATCCCTGGGGGTTGGTATCTGAAAAAGGCATTTTTTGACACTGTTGATTACATCGTTCCCCTGGACATTATGGGCGGTATTAAGGTCCCCATATTGATTGTGCATGGTGATAAAGATGAAGTTATACCTTTAGAGGAAGCTAAAAAGGGATATGAAGTTATTAGAGATCTAAATGAGAAGAATGAGCTTTATGTGGTTAAGGGCGGGGATCACACGTTCTCTAAAAGGGAGCATACATTGGAGGTTATAGAGAAAACATTAAAGTGGATTAACACGCTAGTAAGCCAATAGCGCTGAAACATCCAGGAGGAAACTGCACTGTGAACATAAAGGATACTATTAGCTTTTCTAAACCGGAGAGATTAGATTTCCCAGCGTTAAGCGCTGATCATGCTGGACATGTTGTTTATCTTGCTGAAAAAGGGTATACTAAGTTGGCCGCCGATCACCTTCTGCATAGGGAGATGATTGGGCGACTAGAGGAGACCGTTGGAAACATAATTAGACAGTTTAGTCTGATTTTTAACAGGGCCTTTCTGAAGCGGGAAAATTACAGAGCAATCGAATATGGAGAAAGCGTCCCACTATGTGCAAGAATATATGATGCCTTAATTCAAATGGCGCTGAACTTCATCGGTTTAGAGAAGGAAATTGTTGGTTTTCCGGATGCCGAATCTAATGGAGCATACTTGAAAATAGTGGAAGCCTTAAAAAGTTTTGAGGATATGGAAAGAAATGAGATGCGAAATGGGGCTCCTATAGCTGAGGCGGTTACTAGGGCAATTCTATCCGATATGAGTAAAGTTATGAGCGGCTTTTATCGTCCACCAGGTTCAATGCTGGCCTACATGGCCAAGGAGATTGAAAAAAACATTGATTGGAGCAACATATTGACCTCTTTTCTTAATTCGGCAAAGAATCAGATTCAAAGCAACGTTTATTATAGGCTAAGTAAGGCGGGAATCTGCAAATTCGGTAATGATTACGCTCTTGGTCTTAGATGGCTGAGGCATTTAGGCTTCGTTCAAGTATCAACTAATCCAGTTTTGGCAGCCGCATCATATGATGATGACCCAAGCCTGTGGGATGGCTATAATGGTGAAGATTTATGTCCGGATTTTAAATCTGAGATTGAAGAAAATTTTGAAATGCTTGAAAAACCACATTTATTTAGCGACGAATTGGCTGCTAAGGGAACGGAGGTCAGCATATGGCCGAACCTTGTGGTTTTTAGGCCAATAGCAGTAGCCTCTAACATGCGCCATGGAATGGTTAGCTTACAGTTGAACCCTAACATAGCTGATGACTTTGAGAAGAGTTTTAGGGAAGCCCTTAAAATCTACTTGGATGCTGATAAATTTCTGAAGAAGTATGATCACTATCTTTTGTGGGGTTATTCAACAAGCTTTGAGCATGGGAGACCAAATATTGTGTTTAAGGTTGCCGGTAGCTCCCCGGCGGCTATTAAATTAACTCGAAAACTTGAGAGCCTAGGCATAGGCACAAACAACACTGTGACTTTCACTGTTTCCCAAGAAGTGGAATTGATTTTAGCGAAGATCAGCGGTAGGGCTGAAGCTGTAAAGAAGGGTATACGTCCTACGACGGTTTATGAAACAAATATGGGCGGGAGGCTTGATGACCATATGAGGGAAATTCAAGCTGAGGAATTGTTAAGGGAAGCCCTTAAGAGATCTAGGAGTGCGAATGAAGATTTAAGGAGGCTATCCGAGGCTCTGAACGCCTGGGGCGAAATTAAGGATAAAACATCGCTGAACGATAAGATTCGAATCATATGTAGCCGAAGATTTTTAAGTCCGCTGAACAAGGAACCCTTCATAAGCTTTCTAGCTGAGCATGGCGTGCCCTACGCCTCTAGGGATAAGGTTGCTGATTACATTGCTAGGCTTGAGGAGGATATAAGCTACTGCGGCATACTTGTGACTAAAAGAGTTTATGAAATATTCTTTAGCCAAGAAAATAGACATAAATGGATTTTCTACATCCAGTCAAAATTCAATCTTACATCTGAACAGGCTGAGATGGTGCTTCAGGGAATTGATGTTCTTCCAGCCTCTAAGAGGAAGCCTAAAGAGACGCTTTTAACGCTTGGAAGCACGCATGTAACGCACACTGAGTTTCCAAATCATCAAACAAATGTGCTATTGGAGAGCCGGAAGGCTGGTTTTAACCATGAGAATTATCGTGATTCAATTTTGCGGGATGTTGATTCAGAAATAGCTCTTAGGCTCTCAGCGGGCTGGGAGGAGACGGCTGATAATTTTGTAAAAGCATATGAGCTGACGCCGGAGCAAAGCAGAATACTGGAGGAGGTTGGGGTTGCGAACCTATATAAGTATGGAACCCACGGCTTAAGACCAGATGAATGGGGATCCTACGGCGCAACTGTAAAAACTATGGAGGAATTCTCTAGGAGCTATGAAGAGTTTAAGAAGAAATGCGTTGAATTCGCTCTTAAGCTCATAAGGTCCTAAAGTATTTTATGAATGGAAGGGTGAATTATGGTTAATAGACTGTTTAAGGGCTCAAATATCGGGAAGGGCTATACGCCGATAGCTCATCCCAGAAATTCCGAATTGAAGTATATAGAGTATGGGGTTCTATCTCTGTCAGAGAAAGGCGAGGAATATGATGATAAAACACGGAACCATGAGGCAGTAATAGTGGATTTCAGCGGCAAATTTGAAATCGTCATAGACTGTCCCATGCAAAAAGTGCATGATGAATTTACTGGTAGTAGAAATGATGTATTCTCAGATAAGCCTGTGGCAATTTATCTTCCAAGAGAGACCACGTTTAAGATTATCGCTCTAAGCCCAAGGCTTGAGATGGGAATTTCTAAGGCTCCAAGCGATGCTGATTATCCACCGATGATCGTGAAGGAAAATGAGATTGCCGAGAGGACCGTTGGCGCATGGAATTGGCGTAGGAGGATCCGACTGGCTGTTGTGGATAACATTAGGGCTTCTAGGCTTCTCGTTGGGGAGACATTAAACCCGCCTGGAAACTGGTCCAGCGTTCCACCACACAAGCATGATAGCGAGGGACCGGATGAGGTTCCCCTTGAGGAGGTCTATTTCTTTAAGTTTAAGCCCAATCAGGGTTTTGGGATTCAGAGAATTTATACGTCTCAGGATGATACGGATCCAATTGATGAAGCATACGTGATTGAGAATAATGACACTGTTGTTTTGCCCAGGGGTTATCATCCGGTTGTTGCAGCGCCCGGCTACCAGCTGTATTATCTATGGGTTCTTGCTGGCGATAGGAGAATTTACGGCGCATGGTCGGATGATCCGAAGCATAGGTGGCTAAAGGATTGTGAGCCGATTATCAATAATATTTTCGGCTACTGATTTTGGCTCTGCCTAATCCTCTCCTTTAAGATCCTCGTCACATGCTTGAAGGCTGATTTAAGATCCCCTGTTCCATTCACGCCGGCTGATGTTGAGTGCCCACCGCCCATTCCATTAAGATATTTCCCTAGAGGGTTCGCTATATCCCTGCCTAGATGTATTCCTGTCTTTCCGTAAAAATCTTGGCTGGATCTCATGCTTATTGATAGCTCATTCTTCCTCTGCGAACCTACTATGGCTAAGTCCGCTCCAACATCAATCAGCACCCTAGCTGCCGAGGCTTGAAAGGAGCTAACATGTGAGAGAACAATTATCCAACCCCCCATCTTCATGAGTTTCATCCTTTTGCATGCCTTTAGTCTAGCTATGCGTTCCGAAACATCCATCGGCGCTGTAAGAAGACCCATTATCTCCCTAACATTAACGCCTAAATCAATTAGTTCAGCAATCATTTTAAATGTTGATGCATTGGCCAGCGCGAAGTGTTTCGTATCAAATGCTGCGCCCAGAAGAAGAGCCTCGGCCACATCCCTTGAAGGTTTTATATTAGCCTCCTTAAAAAGGCTGTAAATTATTTCGCATGTGGATGAAGCATTCTCATCGTAAATGCACAGAGAAGCGATCTTTCCAGTCTCTGGATGGGGAGCATGATGATCAATAACTATTAGGGGTAAACATGCTTCTTTTAAATGTTCGCCCCATTCGCCGAGCTGCCCTATCGTATTTGTGTCAACCATAAAAATTATGTCTGTTTTATCAAAACTTGGCTCATCATTTACAACCCTCATGGAAAAATGTTCCAGCAGAATCTTTGATATTTTGCTCACGCTTTCCGGCGACGCAACCTCAACATCTATTCCGGATTTCAAATGGTTCATTAATTTAGAGAGAGCGTAGGATGAGCATACGGCATCTGGATCAGCATTTTGATGGCATAGAAGAAGAACAAATTCAGCTTCCCTCTCCTCAATTATCGCTTTAATTTTTCGTATGAACCCCACATTGTTCATGGCTCATTCTCCTAATGGAACTTAAATGCTTTTCAACGGCCTTAAAGGCCGCTTTCACCGAGCCTCTCACCAATTCTTTTACGTTTACATTTCCATAAATTGGGGAGAGCCTAACTTCTACATCGACATTGATGTTAAGGGATTCTGAGCTCTCTAGACTGACTGAAATAGTTAGGTCTGATATTCCCTCCTTTGGAACTTTTGATACGATGTATTTTCTAGCAGCCTCCTCAGCTATGTCGCATATTCTCTCCAGTTCTTCGTAGGTTAAGGCAGATAGTGATGTTCGCCGCTCGGTCAAGGGCTGGGCACCGTTTACTTTATGTTGGCGATATTGGGCGCAGGTCTTTCTGAAGTCTCTCCTGAAGCTCCTTTATTTGGCTTCTAAGCCTCTCCTCCTGCTTTGTAAGCACGGAGATTCGCATGCTTGTTAATTCTTTTCTTTCAGCCAGCTCGCTGGTTACTTTTGCTTTATCGGTTCTAATAAGGAGGGAGCCTATAGACTTATATATTATAGTTTCATCTGGAGTTTTCTCCAGCTCGCCTAGCGCCCTATCAATATCCAGAAGGTCAAGGTCGAGCTGCTGTTTCTGCGCAAGAACAGTCTGCAGAGTCTCTTGTAGCTGCTGCAGCCTTAAAAGCCTCTCCTGAACCGCTGGTGGAAGCTTGGTTTCCTCACTCATAATCCACACCGCTATTAAACTATTATTTTCACTCACCTAATATTAGACTGCTACAATTAAATATTTCCGATTTCGAAGAAGATTATTAGGCCGATTCGCCTATGTAAGATTCGAAAATAGGCTGTAGGGAATCATCTCGCCAGCATGTTGCGGGCTTCCTGCCTTTTCTAAGCCATATCTTGATAGCGGTTTTGTCAAGTGCCTTTCCGATCTTGGAGGGGCGATGTAAAGCCCAGGCTTTATGGGCCTCTCAACTTTAAAGGCGATCTTTGTTAGTTTTGCCCCGTGGAAGCCGCATTTATAACATTCAAAGCCCTTACCTCTTCCCATAGACTTCATTCTTTTACCGCATCTTGGACACGTTGGGTTCTGAAGGATGATCAAGTCGGCAAGCCTAATCAGCCTCATTTTCTCCAAATTTATCGTTTTCAAATTTTTTCTTGATGGTGGGCGGACGCCACCATAGACTTCAACTAGATCCCCCTCAATCAGTGTCTCAGCAACTTTACGTAAGATACCGCTTTGCTCATAGGCAGCGCAGTCAACGGTGCCGGTTTCATCCCTTATCTTAAATATTACATGTCCACCTGCGATAACCTTCGGTTTGCCTATAACCTCACCTTGAACTATGATAGGCATATATGGCTTCACATCGCTTATTGAGGAGGTCCTCCTAAGATGTGCATCTGTTCCATGATTTGTCCTGAAAATTATCCAGCGTTCAATGGGCTCGTAAGAACGAATAATTTCATGGGCGCGTCTAACAGCCTCAGGAGTCTCGCCTCTAATGCCGTAAAGTATTGGATCCGACCCCCTAGGCGTTACGAGTATTCTGCCCGTTTCAGGATCAATATTGTTGAATATTAATTGCCCCATCATCTTGTCCATTTCTATAACTGATGAGACATCAATTTTTCTTGGAGTTCCCCAGTTCTCCGGGCTTCTGTAGGCTATGAACTCGAAGGTGTAATCAGCCTTTAATGTTTCACCTATTGCCGCTAGCCCCCCAATTATGCCTCTTCCCCTATTATAGCCGACTGCTTCAGCCTTAAACCTCTTAATCAATCTTAAAGCATCCTTCATTTTCACAATCCCTTGAATAGCCTCTTTAGCGAATAGCTCGATCTCCTTTGGCACACCGCCAGCAAGGAAAACTACACCTGGGTCTGTTCCCTTATAGTTGAAGTCCGCATTCTCCTCAACGACTTCAAGCACGCTCTCCTTAACTTTCCCATAAAGGTCTTCTTTAATGAAGATTCTTAGGCATAATGCACCGTTTCCCCTAGTTTTCCATGGAACGTTTGGATTTAACCTAATTAGGTTTGGGTAATCTATGAATGATGCCCCTATCCCGCGTAGTTTTTCGATTATGAGGGCAGCTACATATGTTGTGCATCCGGTTCTAGGCGAATCCGTATCATCAAAACCTATATGCAACTTCATCTGCTCAGCCACTATATTCTAATTTACCCCCTTTAACCGCCATTAGGAAAGATATGAAGGAGCAACATTAATATCTGTTTTTGTAAAATATTTTATTGCCGGATGAGGAGAAGGCATTTGATTGAACCCGATGATGATAGATCAGGGTTAAACTGACGGCAAACAAATATTATTTTTGTATTATTGATGTTAAATTGATTCGGAAAAATAGGTGCTTTTTATGGTTAGAAAATAAATAAAAATATTAATATTTCATCCACCCCTCCCCTAGTCGGGCGTCTGAAAAATTAGAAATTGAAAATTGATGGATGAGAGTTAAAGTATTTCGGGATTAGCGGAAGCTTGGCAGAACCTCTTTTGCAAACTCTTTTAAGAATAATTTCGCCTCATTAAGCGGTGCATATTCCATTGTAAAATCTATTAGGACCAAGTTTGCCCCAATTCTGATGCAATTTTCTATATTGCTAGTCCACTCCGATTTCTTTCCTATGCCACTTGGATATGAAATTGCTGGAGCGAACATAACTGGTTTCTTCCCGCCATGTTTTCTTTCCGCCTCCCTTAGGCGCTGCAGAATATCAACTAGCTTTTCTATCGGCGTATCCGTCAGTGGGAAAAGTCCATCACCATATTTGACAGCGGCATTTATTATGGCATTTGAGGAGCCGCCGAACCATATTTGAGGATGAGGTTTCTGTAATGGTTTAGGCCATAAGGGCGCTTCTAAAACCTGATAATATTTTCCCTTAAATGTTGTTTTCTCATTGAGCCAGAGGCTTAAAATTATTTCTAAGCCTTCCAGCGTCCTCTCCATGCGCTCCTTGTGGCTACCCCATTTAACCCCATATGCTATCGCCTCATCCTTATGCCAGCCAGCGCCAACTCCAAGTATCGCCCTTCCTCCTGAAATTATGTCAGCTGTAGCCACAATCTTAGCTAACCTAGATGGCAGATAGAAGGGTATAGGAGAAACACGTGTGCCAATCCTAATTCTCTCAGTTTTAGCGGCGAGGGCAGATAAAACAGACCAAGCGTCAAGCTTATCAGGCTTAGCTGGATCCCCACCTATTCTCGCATATGTCTCAGAGGGGAGAAAGAAATGGTCTCCAACAGTAAGATAATCAAAGCCCATCTCATCGGCCATAGATGATAACTCTAAAAAAGACCAATAACCGTAGGATCCATGTATAGGAGCATGTATCCCAAATAAGGGCTTCAATAAAATGCCACCAAAGATTTTCTCCAATATTTTATTCCTGCAATGTTGGATTAACACGTACGCTGCATTCACCGCGTAATATTCAGAGCTGAGGCAAATGGGCCGTCTTCACTTCTGCATTTCCTCAATAACTATCATGGTTAACGTGGATCTAACCTTGTTAAGTCTTCGTATGCGCCAAGTAACAACATCCTTAAGTTTCTCCATCGACTCCGCCTTCACCTTGGCTATAATATCATAAACACCGTAGACGCTGTAGGCTTCCTCAACGCCCTCAACCTTTCTAAGCTCATTTAAGACTTCACTTTCAGATCCTATCTCAGCATTTATTAAAACGAATGCTGTTGGCATACCTATTCCCTCGAAAAATAATATAACTTAAATGCTTAAAAAATCTTTTTGATTTTGGAGCATTACAGGGTGTGAAAGTTGCTCACAGAATTAATAACATCTAGGGAGATGCGGGCGCTTGACTTGAACGCTGAATATTTCGGCATATCCAGATTGCAGCTCATGGAGAATGCTGGTAGAAGCGTCGCTGCTGAAATAGCGTCACGCTTTAAGCCCCAGGAATCCAAAGTTGCGGTCTTCTGCGGTTTAGGTGGGAATGGCGGAGATGGATTCGTTGCAGCTAGGCATTTAGTATGCATGGGATTCAAGGTGGAGGTCATTCTTGCCGGGAAAGCCTCGGAGATAACTAATGAAGAATCTAGAAAGAATTGGGAGATACTGAAATCATTACGCACATCAGTAACCATACGTGAAATATACGATTCGTCGCTTATCCCAGACATTAAAGCAGAAATTTTTATAGACGCTCTGCTCGGGATAGGGTTAAAAACTTCTCCTCGCCCACCAATAGCACAACTAATAAAGAAGATGAATGAGTCTGGCGCCTTCAAAGTTGCCGTTGACATACCCAGCGGAATAGATTCAGATACAGGCGCAGTTCTGGGCGAAGCCGTGAAGGCGCATTTAACGGTCACCTTCCATAAAGCTAAGCCCGGACTTTTTAAAGCTAAAGAGTATGTCGGTGAACTAGTGGTTAAAGATATCGGTATTCCCCCGGAGATCGAAAGGTTCGCCGGTCCAGGCGACGTGGTAATAGCTATAAAACCTAGATTCCCAGAGGCGCATAAGGGAGACTTCGGTAGACTGCTCGTTGTTGGAGGCAGCGAAACCTTCACTGGCGCACCGGCTTTAACAGCCCTAGCGGCTTTAAGGGCTGGTGTAGATTTGGTCTATATTGCTGCACCACGTGAAGCAGCCTATGCAATATCATCCATGTCGCCAAATTTAATAACGCTTAAGCTTGAAGGCGAATACTTAGGCAAACATAACATCTCAACAGTAAGAGGATACATGGAGAAGGCTACCGCTGTAGCAATCGGTCCAGGATTAGGGCTTCACAGAGAAACCCTGGAGGCTGTTAAAGAGATAATAATGATTGCTGAGGAAAGAAAAATCCCGATTTTACTGGATGCTGATGGGTTAAAGGCCTTTGCTGGCTTCAAACGGAGACTTGAGACCCCGACTGTTCTAACACCCCACGCAGGTGAATACATGATTCTGACAGGTGAAAAACTGCCAGACAGCATGGAAGAGAGGGCGGAGCATGTGAGGAGAACGGCGGAGAACCTCAACGCCACCTTATTATTGAAGTCTCATGTTGACATAATCTCCGATGGCTTTAGAGTTAAATTCAACTACACTGGAAACCCAGGAATGACCGTTGGTGGAACAGGCGATATTCTTTCAGGTGTAGTTGCCACATTACTGGCGCAGGGGGCGGATCCATATGAAGCCGCCATCGCCGGAGCCTTTATCAACGGTACAGCAGGCGATCTTGTTGCTGCTGAAAAAGGCTACCACATGGTTGCCACCGATCTTCTAGATTGGATTCCAAAGGTTATGGATGATCCGATGAGCCATGCTGGTCTAAGAAGAAAAAGACTTATATAATGGGCGGATTTGGAAAGACGAAAATGGATGCTGAGAGAATATGGAAATAGATTTTTTGTTACCTCTATCAATATTTACGATAGTTGCATCATCCATTTTTCTCTATGAGAAATTTGAGAAGAAAATGAGAGGCATCCTCGAGGGTAAAAAACTGGGTATGCGTGAAGTAGTCATTATGGTTTTATCAATGGGCATAATGGTTACGCTTGTGGCTTTTATACCGGGCTACGCAATACGGATTCTTTTTCTATTCGCCTACGCTTACATGCTACTGGTGTTTGCATACATTATCTTAGGCAAATGGTTTCTGGCAATATTTCCGCCAACAATATTTGTGGTAACCTACTTGCTGGTAAGAAGCATCTATGTTGTAAGCATCTTTGCAGCTATATTTTCAATAATGGTAATCATATATTTGAGCCCCCTCTTTCCGTGGAAGATCACATTAGCCTTCGCCGTGTTATTAACAATAATGGATGTAATTCAAGTTTTCTGGACAGGATACATGATTGAGTCCGCCAGCAAAATGATCGGCTTATACCTGCCAGTAGCACTTATCCTCCCAACTTATCCCTCACAAAAACTCATGACCATAGGTATAGGCGACATTTTTCTCTCAGGACTTTTATCTATTCAGACAGCATTGAAGTACAAACGTAAGTTCGGTTTGCTCTCGGCAGCAATGATAAGCTTCACGTTTTTCATCTTCGAATTTTTAATACTTAATCTGCCGCTGAATATCGCTGGTTTTCCAGCAACCCTTATTGTTCTCTTAGGATGGTTTTCTACTATAGGGTTTTTCCATCTCAGGAATGAGAAATTTTCTCAAAAAGTTAATCGCATTAGAGCCGAAGAGAAATAGAGAGTTTAAATACTGTTTTCCTCTATAAAGGCTTTAATTCTTTTAAGTCCCTCTTTGATATTCCCCTCCGAAGTTGCGTAGGAGAATCTCACATGCTCGCCTTCGCCTTCGTTTTTATGTCCGAAATGTATGTCCGAGAGGACTGCTACGCCAGCCTCGTAGAGGAGGCGTGCTCTAAAGTGCTCCGAGTCCTTAGCCTTAACAAGTCTGCAAGCTTCTGTAACATTTGGCCAGACATAGAATGCGCCGCCAGGCTTTAGGCATTTAACCCCCTTTATCGAGTTTAAGCCATCAACAATTATCTCCCTTCTCCTCCTAAAGCTCTCAACCATTTTCTTCGAATCATCCTGCGGACCTTTAAGCGCTGTTAGCACAGCATATTGATTTGGGTGCGGGGCGCATGATTCAGTGTTTGTTACCCAGCGGGCTAGATGATCAGCAAGCCTCTCATTCGCGGCGAAACCTATCCTCCAGCCGGTCATAGCATACGTTTTTGATGCCCCATCAACAATTATTGTTCTCTCCTGCATTCCATCTATTGAGGCTATGCTTGTAAATTCGCCCTCATATAGCATTCTTGAATAAACCTCATCTGAGAAAACCCATAAATTATCATATCGTTTAACGATCTCAGCTATTCGCTTCAGAGTCTTCCTGTCTAGAACCCCACCAGTGGGATTATGCGGAGAATTCAGTATAAGCAGCCTAGTTCTATCGTTCACTATTTTCTCCAGATAATCCAGATCCATGCCGAAGTTTCTGCTTTCAAGAAGAGGTATGGGGACGGGAACCGCGCCGTAGGCTTTTATAAGCGACTCATATATTGGGAAGCCGGGATTGGGGTAAATTACCTCATGACCCCTACCATAGTCTGTGACGGATAATATCGTGTAACCTATGAAGGGCTTGGCTCCGCATGCTACAACAACCCATTCGGACTTAACATCAATCCCCCTAGTCTCAGAGAAGTATTCCGCAACGGCTTCTCTAAGCTCAGGTATGCCTGAGGAAGGCGTATAGCCGGTTTTTCCATCCTTTATGGCTTTTATCGCGCCTTCCTTTATGTATTCCGGCGTGTCAAAATCAGGTTGACCGATGCAGAAGTTCACTATATTCTTACCTTTCTTGACGAGATCATTAACTTCCTTCAGAACTACAAACGCGTTCTCAGTGCCCAGATTTTTGGTTCTCTCAGAGATCTCCGGCATGTTTAACCCTCATTTCTTTTGATTCATGCTTAGTTTACGACCAGTTTAAGAAGCTTAACTTATTCAAAAACTTTTCTATTACTCTAAAAACATTAAGTTATTAAACCAAAAACTAAAAATATTTTCTTTATAGATTAAGGTGATCGCAAAATGTTCAGATCCGAATACAAGGTTGAAGGCGGCAAGCTAATTAAGGTTCAGCTTAATAAGGATGATGGGAGAATAGGCGCGATAAAAATTACAGGTGACTTTTTCATGTATCCGGAGGGACTCATTGAGGATCTTGAGAAATTCCTCATTGGATGCCCATTAAATGAAACGATAATAATTGAGACGATAAGAAAATTTATTGAAGAGAAGGGAATAACGCTTCTAGGGGTTGCCCCAGAGGATTTTGCAAGGTGCATAATCAAGGCTGGTGAAGGCGTTGGTTGAAAAGTGGCGTTTACTTGATACTGAGCTTAACGATGCATTCTATAATATGGCTTTAGATGAAGCCATAGTTATCGCCAGATCCAGAGGCATCGTACCTAACACGCTGCGCTTCTTCAGATGGGAGCCTTCATCTGTTTCAATAGGATATTTTCAAAGCATGGAGGAGGAAGTGGACATAGAGGCATGTAATAGACTGGGCATTAACTATGTGAGGAGAAGAACTGGTGGCGGAGCAGTGTATCATGACCGTGACGGCGAATTAACATATAGCCTCATAATAAATGAAGACCATAGGTTGATTTCCAAAGATTTCCAGAAAACCTATGAAACTTTATGTTTAGGTCTCGTTAAAGGCTTAAGGCATCTAGGGGTTCCAGCCGAGTTTAAGCCGATAAATGACATAGTTGTCAACGGTAAAAAAATATCGGGAAACGCTCAGACCCGTGGGATGAATGTTGTTCATCAGCACGGCACAATATTACGCAAAGTTGATCCAACACTTATGTTCACAGTGCTCAGCGTCCCAAGCGAAAAGATACGTGATAAGATAATAAAATCCGTGGAGGAGAGGGTTACGTCGGTAGAAAAATACTTGGGAAGAGGCGTTAGCTTTGAGGAGCTAAAGAGTGCTTTGATAATGGGTTTTAAAGAATCTTTTGATATCGAATTGTCTTCTGGGGAAATAACTGATTTTGAAAAGCAAACAGCTCTTAAACTTAAGAGAGAGAAGTATTCTACAAAGGAATGGAATTTTAGGAGATGACTTTTTTACGTATTTTAATTACAGCGTTCTTTTTTAATGAAAACTAATTTTCAGTCTTTATGTATTCTATATATTAAAATTACGGCTTTATTTTTACATCTTTATGATTCATAACTTATATTTTAAAAGAACCCTTAGAAAGGACTAAGAGGTAGTTATTATAAATAATAGGCGAGAAGAATGTCGAAGAAAAGATCCAAGCTTGAAATCTACCTTGAAGTTTTGGAGACGATCATGGCTGGGTATAGTAAGCCAACAAACATAATGTACAAGAGTAATTTATCCTGGATAACCCTCAAGGAGATTTTAGACTCATTAACTGAGAAGGGTCTAGTGACGGCCATTGAAAGAAACAAGAGGAAGCTGTATTTAATTACCGAAAAGGGGCGAAGCCTAGTCAATCGCCTAGAAGAGACCTATAACCTTCTCTCCACTTAGGCGACATTATTTCCCCATTAATTCTTTTATTTTCCACCCATATTAGTGAAAAATGCGGCTGCACCGCTTTGAGGCACCTGTTCTGATATTTAGAACAAATGTTCTAATGTCTAATATTAAGAGCAAGGAAATCTAATTATTTTCCTTGGTGAATCTGATGTCTGAAATTGGAGATTACAAGGTTTCACTCCGAAGATTTTTGCTGACGGCTTTAATAGCGCTTATATTAGTGTCCTCCCTGGCTTTAACGCTGTATATGAGCGGACTCCTTTCAACAAATGATCATGATGTTGATCACAATGTACCTTTCATTGGAAATGCGTTTCTGCAAAAATTCTCATCCCGTGAGGAGCTGAAGAACTTCTTACTGAAGAGCGGATTATATGGGGGCTATACGGGTCTGCCGAGAATCTTTTTGGAGAAAAGCTTCGCAGTCGCACAATTTGTTGGTGCAGCAGCCGAACCCGCTTCGATGGATGTGGGATATTCTAAAACGAACATTCAAGTTGAGGGTGTCGATGAGGCTGACATGGTGAAGACTGATGGGAGATACATATACCTAGTTTCTGGCAAAAGCGTTTTTATCATTAAGGCTTATCCGCCTGAAGGTGCCAAGTTAAGCTCTCAGATTCAGGTGAATGCGACAGTTTGCGGAATATTCGTAAACGCTAATAGACTAGTTATCTTCGCCTATAGCGATATTTATTATCCCATGATTTTTCTAAATGACTCTGAAAGCAAGGAATTAATGGGACCGTGGACTCATTTAATGGTTTATGATGTTGAAGAGCATGAAACGCCGGTTCTGATAAGAAATGTAACTTTAAACGGGATCTACTTCAACTCCAGAATGATTGGGAAACATGTTTACGTTCTAGCAACCCTCCCAGCATATCATCTAGGGAATGGGGAACCGGTTCTTCCAAAAATAGTTGATAATGAGCGCATCGTAAATATAGAGCCCACATCGATTTACTATTCGAATGTTTCCGACTTCTATTATGCATTCACAGTAGTTGCAGCGATAAATATCCAAGATGTGGAGGAGCCAATTACAAAAGAAACCTTCTTATTCGGATCTGCAAGCTGCATTTACGTATCATTAAACAATATTTATGTGACAGTGTCAAAATATAGCGAAGAATACGGCGAGACATCTGAGATTCATAGAATACGCATAGACGGCGGCAAAGTAAGTTACGAAGCAAGCGGGATCGTTCCAGGATTCGTCTTAAACCAGTTCTCAATGGACGAGCATAATGGCTATTTCAGAATAGCGACCACAACAAGCGGCGCAACGATACTTAGGGGCTTATCTGCAACATCAACTTCTATCGCTCGCGAGGAGGAAAATCTGAGGAGAAACAACGTTTACGTTTTGAACAGAAGCCTAGCAGTTGTCGGCAGGCTTGAAGGGTTGGCTCCGGGCGAGCAAATATACGCTGCAAGATTCATGGGTGACAGATGTTACCTAGTCACATTCAAAAAGGTCGATCCGCTGTTCGTCATAAGCCTTAAGGATCCGACTAAACCAGAGGTGCTTGGGCAACTTAAAATTCCGGGATACTCTGATTATTTGCATCCATTCGATGAAGACCATCTGATTGGTATAGGAAAATGGACCGTTGAAGCTGAAGAGGGAGATTTTGCATGGTATCAAGGCGTTAAAATATCGATCTTCGACGTGAGCGATTTTGAGCATCCTAAAGAGGTGGATGGCTACGTGATAGGCGATAGGGGGACCGACTCGCCAGTTCTGTGGGACCATAAAGCTTTGCTATTTGATAAAGATCTAAATCTGCTTGCAATGCCAGTCCTAGTTGCCGAGATAGATGAATCAAAGTATCCGGATGGTGTTCCGCCAAATGCCTATGGAGACTACGTTTGGCAAGGGCTATATGTATTTGAGATAACTGAGAACAACTTGCGCTTAAGGGGTAGGATCACCCATATAGAAGACCGGAGCGATTTTCTTAAAAGCGGATACCGGTTCTATTCAGATTACGCAATTGAACGGGCGCTATATATAGGCGATGTGCTCTATACCATTTCAGATAGAATGATAAAAATGAATAACCTAACGACCCTGGAGGAAATCGGTAGCCTAAAAATACCATAGCATACCGTTTACTTAACAAAAAATATAGGTGGATTAGAGACTTCGGGAATATTGACGCCCTACTCCATTATCTTTTTATGGCACAGCCACCAGTCGATACACTCGATTTCACCGGCTTTCTCCTGCTCTCTTCTCTTTTTAATCATGTCAACAGTGTTTGCTGGCGGAACGATCACATGATCGCCTATGACCTCATTATTTGGCCAGTTTGCCGGAATCGCATATCCTTTATCGGCAATCTGCAGCGCCTTCACCATTCTAAGGATCTCATCCATGTTTCTGCCAAGCTCCATGGGATAATAAAGTATAGCCCTGATTATCCCTTTAGGGTCAACTATAAATACCGCTCTTACGGTTTGAGTCCCCTCTGCCTGCTTATGACGCATTCCCAGCCTCGCAGATATCGACCCGGTATTATCTGCGATTATTGGAAACTGTATTTCAACACCTAGCTTTTCTTTTATCCACTCTTCCCATTTAAGATGAGCAAATACTTGGTCTATGCTCAGTCCGATTAAATCGCAGTTAAGTTTCTTAAATTCATCATACCTTTTCTGAAAAGCTACAAACTCTGTTGTGCATACAGGTGTGAAATCTGCTGGATGGCTGAATAAAATGTACCATTTTCCACTGTAGTCGTCTGGAACTTTAATAATGCCCTTTGTGGTTCTTACTTCCATCTGGGGGAACTTTTCACCTATTAAAGGCATCGCGTACTCCATTCTTTCCACCTATATTTTAAATTATGTTTATGTATTAATAAAAATTATTTCAGATTAATTTTAAGATCATCAGAATATATTATAGCCTATCATTCTTTTCGGAGCCATAACTCTTCATCAGTATTTTTACCTGAATTCTTCTTGAATCACGTTTATTATTTTCTCAACTATCTCTTCTGGCGGAGTCATTAAATTATTGCAGCTAACATCTCTTAAGAGCCCCTTTTTTCTATAGTATTCTATAAGCGGTTCTGTGGTTCTCCTGTAAACGTTTAGGCGATTCTGAATGACTTCAGGTTTATCATCCTCCCTTTGATAGAGTTCTCCGCCACATATGTCGCAGATTCCATCAATTTTAGGCTTTAAGGTAAGCCTGTTATATATGGCTCCGCACCTTTTACATACAAGCCTATTGGAGAGACGCTGAATTATTACATCATCTGGAACATTCAGATTTATAACTAAATCCACCCCCGAGATTTCCTCTAGGGATTCGGCTTGACTCATTGTTCTTGGGAAACCGTCAAGTATGAAGCCTCTTTTAGCATCCGTCTCATTAAGCCTCCTAATTAAAAGGTTAACAATTATTTCATCTGGAACAAGCTTGCCCTTATCGCTATAATCCTTAATTATTTTTCCAATTTCTGTTTGAGCCCTTATTTCCTCACGCACCATGTCGCCGGTAGATATATGCGGTATTCTAAGTAGGCTTGTAAGTCTGGAAGCATAGGTTCCCTTCCCGGAGCCAGGGGGACCGAGTATTACAATTCTCATGCTGGACACCTCTACTCTAAGAGAAAGCATCCGTCAAGGATATAAAAATAAAGGTAAATGCACGGATAACTTATTTGACTTAATTCAATTTCATAGGCTAAAAAACTCCGGAATTATTCCAGCGATTTTGACATTTCTCTGGGAATGTAAAATTAACATTATTGCTTAGCTGGGAGATCATCATAAACGCATAAATACTTGACTCGACACTTATTTAAGGATGGGTATGGCTAGGCAATCTGGAAAGGAAACACAGAAGATGTTTAGGGCTGTTGTTGTTCTTCTTCGGAATACAACATGGAAGTGCGGTAAGGTTGAGAGGCTTGTTATCGAATATCTTCAAAGCCACTTGATGAGGTATGGAACACCGAAATCATCGATAAAGGAGATGACGCAGCACCTCAATTTGAAGGGAAAACAGAGAAGTGAATTCTTTGACGCATTGAAGAGGCTGGAGAGGCGGCATATAATAGAAATTAAAATTAGTTAAATATCTAGCCTCCTTTTTCTTTTTATTGAGAGCGCTTACTGGGATTAGTTTTCATTTAACTGCGTTATTCTTCCATATTAAACCAGATGCTTCTTTCTGAACTTTATTCCATAACACTTATTTGAATTCTATACTCCTAAAACATATTATAATGGGAGAGACTGAAGTGAATGCGGCGAGAAGCGTTGCAGAAGAGACTTTAATGTCTGAAAGCGATTCTAAGTCTAGATTTAGGATTTCACGGTTTAGTTCAATACTTGTTTTACTCCCATTTATCCTGGCCTACATAGTGTGGCGCTGGTTCCCCATACTATCAGACTTTATTATTAGGAGAATATTAAATTACACGCCTAATCTTCAGCCGACCCACTGGCTTTGGCATGCAACACTAGGGTTCTTTTATACGTGGTATACTTTCCTATCAATCGGCGTCGGCGGAGCATTTATGATCGCATCATGGATTTGGAACCGTAGGAAAAAACCCATTAAGAAAAGAGTTTCACCGGCAGTATCCTTTATAGTTCCAGCATGTAATGAGGAAAAAACCATATCGAAGTGTATAGCAAGCCTGTTTGAATGTGCAGCAAATTATCCAGGCTACTCTGAGATAATAATTGTCGATGATGGAAGCACGGATAATACTAGACTTGTGGCCGAAGCAACAATTAAAATGAATTGGGAGAAATGGCCGTATATAAAGGCGAAAGTGATTAAGCATAAAGTGAATTTAGGGAAGGCTAAAGCCGTAAAGACGGGCGTAGGGAAGTCCTTTGGAAATTTGATCGCCTTAGTTGATGCTGACACGTGGTGGGAGCCAGATGCGGTTAGGCATCTCGTTGACACGCTTACCATGGAAGACTTAGACGCAGCCTCAGGTTTTATCCACCCATCTGATGGAAATGGAGATGAAAATTTATTTGTGCGGCTCCAGCAGCTTGAATATAGCCAAGGATTAGGGGTCTTCAGATGCGCCCAATCCCTCGTTAGAGGTGTAATTGTGCTTCCTGGACCAATAAGTCTCTACAGGGCTGAGGTGTTGAAGGCGATTTTAAAGGAGGCTGAGCCAAAGTCTATAACTGAAGATCTTGAGGTAACCCTTGAAATGCATAGGAGGAAAAATAGGGTTGGATATACTGGTAGGGCTAGAAGCACTACGATAGCGCCCCATAAACTTAAGCAGTTCTGGATCCAGAGAAAACGATGGTTTCTAGGTGGACTGCACAACTTTCTGAGTATACATAGAAGACTGTTATTCTCAAAAAGGTGGATAGCATTATTTTTGTGGCATGGAATAATTGCGGGTTATGGTGGAGCCATAGTGGAGTTAGTAGCCACGCTGAGCCTGCCACTGTTCTTTTATTTCGCTCCAGATAGGCTATACTTCATTTACAACATGGCAATATATTTTCCATTAGCTTTTCTTGTCGGGGTCATACAGCAGTCTGTTGCCTTAAAGTTTGCTTATGGAAACCATAACCATCGAAACCTGCTCCTATACACGCCGTTATATTTCCTCCTCAGATTCATAAATATGCTGGCCAGATCCGTATGCCTATTTCAGTACATGATGGGTAAAAGGAACTGCTATTGGAGGGATGGAGGGCTTCCATCGCCCAATAAGCAATGAAAAATTTTAGTGAAAAATCAAATAATATGCCATTTCTGATATAGCGATGAAAATAAGGGAGAAAACTATGCTCAGTCGATCGGGAACTTGCTCAATTTCATGGTCGAGCCCTTGGAATAATTCATGGCGCAATAATCCTTTCCGGAAAATTGGATCATAAACATAATACGCCAAGTTGCATTTATCACAATAGTAGCGGATAAAATCGCGCTCCCTAGATTCTTTTAGACCACTATTGCAAACTGCACACTTATGCATTAAATTTCACTTTCACATAGGATTAAAACCAGTTATGCTGGGATGGAAGGTAAAGAGTTATGAAGGGATAATATTTACTTAAAAACTATAAGCGCTAAATTCACCTGCATATGTGCGTATGTATGCTGAAAGATAGATTTATGAGGCGGGCTTACAAACAATGTGTTTAACTAAAAATAGGATAAAAAATGATTGAGATATGTGAAGGATAGTTCAGGTTTTTAGAGCCTCATAAAAAAGCTTCTTTACTGCTGAAATTCTCGATTTCTGCGCCAAAACATCTTTAGTTATAAAGCTTAAGGCCTCCTCAGGACACCATTCAACGCATTTCGGTTTCCCGTCGCATGTGTCACATATGAAAACAACCTTCTTGTCCGGATGGAGCATTATTGCACCATAATCGCATGCTTCAATGCACCAACCGCAGCCATTACATTTGTCCTCATCAACAATTATCACACCTGTTTCCTCAGATTGCCTTAAGGCGTCACGCGGGCATGCTGCTACGCAAGGCGCATCCTCGCATAATCTGCATGCGACAGACATGTTTATAGTTGTGTCTAATCTTACAACCCTTATGCGCGATTTTAATGGATTAAATGTTTTCTCCTTCTCAAATGAGCAGATATATTCGCATACGCTGCATCCAACGCATTTATCCGGGTCGTCTGAAACAAACTTTCTAGCATGAATACGCGACACGCTTATTTCCTCCATTTATTTTTATCTGGTTCTTTATTTATGAACTTAACGCCGTTATTAAATTTTTCCTTCAACCACGTAAGCCAGATCCTCCAGGCCTAGTTCCTTAATCTTTTCTAATTTTGGAACACCCTCCCTAGTCCAGCCGCGGTGCTCATAGTAGTCGTCCAGCATAAAGTCTAATTCCTCTTGAGAAACATATTGTCCCTTCGCGACCGTTTCATCCGGTATCGGCGTGGACATAACTTTAATTGGCAGATGGTCATCTTTCCTGGTGAATCCTTCCCTAATATTGTATAATCTCGCCAAGTTGCTTATTCTCTCACCTGCCCTTCTAAGTTCTTCAGCGGTCACACCAATTCCAGTAACCAGAGTATAATATTGAGCTAGGTCGTCGAATCCCTTATAATAGACTCCTCTTGAGAATTTGCACACGATAAGCGAATCAATTATAGTGTATAGATCCTCTACTTCGATAACTAACTTTGATCTTCCCTTCTCAAACTTGAATCGGTTCGTCTTTCCAGATATGTCCAATGCGTATGCCCCATGCCTATTGTGGTCGGCGCCCCTAAATGAGACAGCATAGCCTAGAGCAGCGGTCTTCAAGCCCCTTATATCGTAGCCCGTCATCTCAAGCCCCTTAATATGGTTAGCATATTTTTCGGCGCCCTTACCAATTATTTCAGCAGCCCTCTTAACGCCTTCAGCAAGTATGTCGCCCAGCCCCTCCCGTTTACCTATCATCTCAACAACTTTAACCATTTCATCAGCATTTCCAAATTTTAAGTCAAGTCCGCCAGTGTCATCATTAGTTAATATGCCATGCTCATAGCAATCCATCGCAAAGCCAACAATAACGCCTGCAGATATCGCGTCTATCCCATAATAATTGCATAGATCTATGGCTTTAATTATCGCATCCATTCTGTCAACACCGCAATGAGGGCCGAGAGCCCAGAGGGGTTCATATTCAACACGGGCCATAGTCCCCTTGTACGGGCCCTCTGGAACGATGGTTATGTGCTCGCAGCGCATTGCGCATGAGGAGCAGCCGACGATCTTTTCTACAAAGCGCTCATTTAAGTATTCACCGCTAACTTTCTCAGCGCCTTCAAAGATTGCGTTCGTGAAGTTTCTGGTCGGTAAGGCGCCTAATGAATTATGAACCAGAACGTTCTGCGGGGTTCCTAAGGTTCTATATTTAACTGTTGCCGGACCCTTCATCCGCTCATGGAGAACACGAACGAACTCAAGGAACTCCTCTGGCTTTGCAACATCAACATTTTTTGTTCCCCTAACAGCTATGGCTTTAAGATTCTTTGAGCCCATGACTGCGCCTAAGCCGCACCTACCGGCAGCCCTAGTTTTATCATTTATTATGCAGGCGATTCGTGAAAGTTTTTCGCCCGCTAACCCAATCGATGCAACACGAATATAATAATCACCCAGCTCCTCCCTGATCATGTCCTCAGTTTCCTGCGGTGATTTGCCCATAAAGTGCTTTGCATCCATAAGTTGAACGCTATCATCATCTATCCAGACGTAAACAGGTTTTTCGGCTTTCCCCTCAAAGATAACCGCATCATAGCCAGCCCTCTTAAGTTCAGACCCAAAGAAGCCGTGCGACTTAGCCTCCCCAACACCATTGGTTAGGGGGGATTTAGCGACAAAGGCGTGCCCATTGCCGCCTGTCGGAGCAACTGTTCCACTGAATGGCCCTGTTGTTAGGATAAGCGGGTTCTCCGGACTAAGCGGATCTATGCCTGGCTTAGAGTTATCAATCAATAAGCGAATGCCAAGACCTATGCCGCCAATGTATTTTTTCGCCATCTCCTCCTTTAAGGGCTCAATCGCTGTCTTTCCAGTCGACAAGTTCACCCTTAAGATTCTGCCAGCATATCCGAACAATTTTCTCTCCTCCCAAGAGGATTAAAGAAAAAGGGTTAAAGATGTATTTATCTATTTCCACACTATAGTTCAGATTAGACCGCTTGGTCCCCTCTTATGATGCTTGTTTCAGTTTTCACTTCCGGCTTAGCTTGTTTCCTCAGCCATTTTGCAACCTCCACGAGGATCGGGTGGTTTGAAACATTTAACACCGGTATCTCTAAGCCCCCGACCTTAATGGATGGAGAATATTTCGGCATCAGTGCGAAGTTAACAGAGTTCCAAAAGATTCTCCCCTTAAGATAATTCTCCATCAGATCGTCTGTTTCTGGCGCTATTGGAAAATGAATGAAGATTACACCATCGGCCCATTGAGCCATCACCGGCATTCCTGATTGTATTAATCGTGCAAACATTTGATCTAAAGCATCTTTAGAGAATTGGAAGAAATCAAGTATAACGATCTCCTTAGCCGGTCTATAAATTATTTTCACTTTGCTTCTCCTTTTCGAACCCTCACCGCCGCTCATAAATATCACTCACGCTTTAAGTGCTATCTACGTATACCTCGAATATTAGAATTTGCCATGGAAAATAAACGTTATTTTTTCAGAACATACATGTGATTGTATAATTGCGTTCTCAAAATATTTAAGGATTTGCAGCTAAATTAGCAATTTAATAGAATTATAAATCAGGGGCTAATTGCTATCAAGCATGAACGCTATTAGACTAAACATGAAATGGGGTTCAAAAAGCTCTCCTTATGAGATTCATGAAAATATCTCCGCCTTTTTTTATAAGAATAAATTTAGAAGTCCTATAAAAAATATAAAAAGTAAAATTACTGAAAAATGCAAAGAAACATTAACCTCTTAATTAGTGGCGGTGAGAAATTTTATGCTGGCAGATTTAACCTCCGATGAGATAAAAACTTCAACACATGCGGAAGACCTAAAATTCCGTTTAGCAACGGTTGAGCTGCTTCGTACAGCAAAGAAACATTACACTTATAGAGAACTAGCTCTAAAAACTGATCTTCCAGTAACGGTGTTAAGTAGATATGCCAAGGGGCATGTTCTTCCAAATATTGATAGGGCGCGTCAACTATGGGATGCTCTATCGAAAATCATTGGGTTAGAAAGCGAATTTAAGAGAAGAATCAGGCTTAATAGTGAAGGATATTTTGATAACACTCTTCTTGTTGGAGACATAATTCTCCTAAGGCAGGCTGCAAACTACGCCATAACGAAGTTTGCTGGGAAGAGGATAACTAGGGTTTTGACAGCCGCGGTGGACGGCGTTCCCCTTGCAACAATGGTTGCCAACGCCTTGGGCGTAAACCTCGTCGTCGCAAAGGCAACTAAAGAGGTTGGTGTTTCATCATTCCTTGAGGAAACATATGTTCTAAGCGATTCAGGCTATACCTTGACGCTTTACATTCCAAGGGATTCCATTAAGAAACGTGACAGTGTTCTAATAGTTGATGACATTATAAAAAGCGGTGAAACACAAAATGCACTGTTAAACCTGGTTTATAAGGCGAAAGCCGAGGTTGCGGGAATATTCACCATGATATCTATTGGGGACACATGGATAAAAAGGATGAACATTCCGCTGGACTGCCCAGTTGAAGTAATCCTTAGACTTGGATAAGCCTAGCCTAGTTAAGACCCTTGTTAACCCGAGTCCGATTTTTTATTTAGCTTTCTCACGCTTCTTCCATCTAAGATTTTTACTTCTACATTTTCTACATTTTTTGGCTGAGGGCGCGTTTCTAACGCCGCATTCCCTACATATCTTCATGTAGAGCCTTTTTCTCTGAGCTATGCTTCTCTTAAAGGGATCAACAACCGGCATCGTAATCAACCTTCAGCTATTGATCAACAACTTTTAAAGTGAGAAATATACTTTTTGGTTTATTAGGTGAGCATACTGATAAGAGCAGAAGAGGGTTGAGCCCTGTACCATTCAGCAAATTTTCTCAGAGCTTTAGCACGATGCGAGAATCTATTTTTATTTTCAATAGACATTTCACCGAAGGTTTCTCCAGGTTGCTCTGCGGGTTCAAAAATCGGATCAAATCCAAAACCGCCACATCCTCTAGGCTCCATAGCGATTTTTCCTTCAGTAACGCCTTCAAAGCAAATAACGTTGCCGCCAGGACTGCAGAAGGCAACTACAGATTTGAAGTAGGCTTCCCGATCATTTACCCCCTCCAGAAGCTTAATTATCCCCTCTTTCCCTATTGTCCGATAAACATAGGAAGAATATGGTCCTGGAAAGCCATTCAGCGCATCTATGAAGAGCCCTGCGTCCTCAACTATTACTGGAAGATTAATCTTGCTTGCCGCATCGATTGCGCTTAATCTGGCGATGTTCTCTATATTGTCATCCTGCAACTCTAAGGTTTTAACTTTAATCATAGCTGTAGCAATGTTATATTCGGCTAGGATTCTTCTAGCCTCATTGAATTTATATATATTTCCAGTTGCGAAAAATACATCAATTTATTACGAAGTGAAATCCCATACATTGACAATTCCAATTCATCTCTCCGATACGTATCTTCCCCTCTTTTCAATCTCCATCATCTTGTTTAGGACAGCCTTTGCGGCTTCAACGCCCATTATTTCCCCATATCCCTTTATAATGGCTTTGAAACATTCATCAGAATATTCGTAATGCGTGCTTGCCAAAGCCCTCTTCATTAAGTGAAGATCAACACCCCTCGCTTCAACCTCCATGCTTTGCTCACTAAGCCCAAAATCTATTAGCACAATATTTCCATATGGGGTAAGAATCATATTTGAGGTTGTTAGATCACCGTGAATTATACCATTCTTATGAAGTCTGCCAATTATTTTACCAATTTGATAACATAAGCTAATCCTTTCTTCGCTTGATAGCTCAGCAAGTATTTGTTTGATCTGCTTTCCCTCAACAAATTCCATGATGATGGAGGCCTCCTCAAGATCAACCGTATATATGATTGGCGTTGGGACGCCGGCCTCCTTAGCTCTATGAATCATTTGGGGTTCATGCTTAGTCCTTTGTATTTGAATCTCCCTATCTAGCTCCGGCATCCTATGCTTTTTCGGGTGGCGCCTCTTAAAGATGACCTTTCTACCGCACCACTCCTCTAGGTATATGCTTGCCTCAGCCCCCTTCTTTATCAGCATATCTATATAACCTCGCCTCTACATATTTGGGGTTCTAACCCATGGGACCTCAACTTCATCCAGTCTCCACCTCATCTTCACGAAGCTCCTTTCTATGGGTATCGTCATCCCAAACTTGTAGCATAAAACGCCAGTCCACGCTATCATCGCGCCATTATCCGTAGCGTACTCTCTCGGCACAACGCAAAATCTTGCGCCATGTTCATCAGACATGATTTTAAGCATCGTTTGAAGTCTTTTATTAGCTGCAACACCGCCGGTTAATAGCACTTCAGGCTTCTCAGTATGTGCAAGCGCTCTCTCAGTTACCTCAGTAAGCATGGAGAAAGCCACTTCTTGCAAGCTAAAGCATAGATCTTCAAGGGAATATTTTCCTTCACGCATAATATTTACGGCCGCTGTCAATAGCCCGCTGAAGGACATATCCATACCCTTCACTGTGTATGGGAGCCTAACTAAAACCTTACCCCTTGAAGCTAACTCCTCAACCATGGCGCCTAAAGGCTTACTGGACAAAGGCTTTAAACCAGCTTCTCTGGCGAAAACGTCTAAACAGTTTCCAACTGCTATGTCTAACGTTTCGCCGAAAACACGGTATCTTTTAGCCTCAAAAGCTGCGACGATCGTGTTACCGCCTGACACATAAAGGGTAACTGGGTCAATCGCTTTACTTACCATTTTACCTATCTCTATATGAGCCAGGCAATGGTTAACCCCTACGAGAGGCTTATTAAGAAAGGATGAGAGGGCTCTAGCAACTGTGGCGCCGACTCTTAAGCATGGACCTAAACCTGGACCTTGCGAAAAGGCTACCACACCTATTTCTTTAGGTTTTATTCCAGCCCTACTAAATGCTTCGGATATAACTTTGCTGGCTATCATAGCATGATGCCTAGATGCTTCACGGGGGTGAATCCCGCCTCTTTCCGGGATATAAACATCATTTACATTTGCCAGCACCTCGCCGCTAAAGGAAATTATGCCGACTCCAAAATCGTCAGCGCTGCTTTCAATACCTAGGCAGTAGCCCTCTTGCATAAATTAAACATTGTAAATGGTGCTCATAAAGTTTGAGTATCAATGTCGTTCATTCAATATATTTATGTGTCAGATTCACTATTCTATAATTAATTAAACGTTCACTGAACATGGGGAAGGATATGCCTAAACAAAATGATCTTGAGCAGAGGGCGCTTGACATAATAATGAGCAGTGGTGAAAAGGGCATACTGCAGTCCGATTTATGGCGTGAGATAAACGCCAGCAGTAGAGAAGGCTCTAGAATCTCAATTAGGCTGGAAAATAAGGGGCTCATATATCGTGAACCAGAGCTCTCAAGAGGGCGGTGGACATATAGACTTTATCCTAAAAGGCAACCAGTCTCTATGGATTCAATATTAGATTGCCCATGTCTGTCATGCGAGGAAAACCTAAGATGCGGCGCTGGAGGCAAGCTCTCCCCAAACGACTGCGACAGGCTGATTGAATGGGTATTAAAAGAGGATTAAAGTTGAGGCATCCCTACTCACGGTGACTGATAGTTTTGTCGGGAAAGTGGCTTGAAAGGCGGAAAAGAGACTATTATTATAGGAGGGCTAAGGAGGAAAAATATAGGTCTCGGGCGGCATACAAGCTTCTGGAGGCAAACAAAAAATATGGTTTTATGCGTCCCGGCGATATTATCGTTGATTTAGGCGCAGCCCCAGGCGGGTGGCTACAAGCTGCGCGGCAAATTGTCGGCGAGAAAGGCTTTGTTTTAGGCATGGATTTAAGGGAGATTGAGCCCCTGAACTATGATAATGTTCATCTTATTTTAGGAGACATTAGAAATTCGGAAGCTATTAGGAGGATTAAGGCTATTCTGCCACGTTCCGCAGATGTTGTGATCTCAGATGTTTCGCCCAATATTTCAGGGATTTGGGAACTGGATCATGCCAGACAGATAGAGCTGGCGGAAAGCTCCCTAAAAATAGCATTATCTGTGCTTCGGAGAGGCGGAAGCGTTTTCGTCAAAGTTTTTCAAGGCGAGTTCTTCAATCAATTCTTAAGTGAAGTAAAAAATCATTTTATGCGGGTTGAGATTATTAAGCCGAAGGCCAGCAGAAAAGAGAGCGCCGAAATTTATTTGCTTGGAATGAACTATAGAGGTTTTCAGCATAATGCACCTAGAGTCTAAAGTAAATTTTTCGCTTGTTTACCCTCAGCAACATCTATTATTGTATCAACAATAACTTTTAACCCGTTCATTCCTACAGTGTTCTCTCGAATTTTTTCAACATTCATTTTATAGGAGTTATCGAATAAAACTTTATTAACTGTTTTTAGAAGGTTTTCCTTATTCACATCAATTTGCTCTATAACTTCCGCTATGCCCATCTCTTGAGCTCTCTTGGCATTATTCGTCTGCTCAGTGTGGCTTGGTGTCGGGATTAGTATCATGGGCTTCCCATAATGTATGCTTTGCATAAGTGTTCCATGCCCAGCCCTAGATATCACGAGGTCGCATGCCTTTAAATATTCAAACCTGTTTGGGATCCAATTGTAAACAGTGAAATGCCCGCATTTGACAACCTCGACTGGATTGCTGGGGCTACCAGTAGACATAACTATCTGGTAATCGTGTGGAAACGTTCTGAAAATCTCCTTTAAAACTTCAATTACGTAAGCACGTTCTTTAATAGGGCCGCTTATAGGCACAAATATTAACGGTTTATCCTTCTCAAAACCCAGATATTCGCGGATCTTATCTCTGCTTGGAAGATCTTCCGGGTATGTTGGCAATATTGGACCAACGAATCTCACATGCTTGAAATAGCTCTCCGGCATCTTAAGGTTTCCAGTCGATATGGTGTATGGAGGTGGAAAATCCGGAATTAGAAGTGGAACTGTGCAGTTAACCCATATTCCTCCGATTATTGCCAATTCACCCGTATCAACGATCTTCGCAAGCCTAAGGAGCCTTTTTTTCCTAGGTATTATTATCTGAAATTGATTAACGATGCATAAATTCGGGATTCCCAGAGCTCTTGCAGCCAATAATGGTGAAACACGGGAGTCTGAGACAACAACGTCGGGTTTAAATGATCTCATAAACCTAATTTCGGTTTCAACTTGCCTCATGAAAGTAAAGGCTGCGAGGAATGGGCCGGGATTAATGACAGTTTGTCTAAAATCAATCGTTCCATCAGGCTTAACCATAGCGCCCATTGAAGGTGGTTCAACAACATTGTAGCCCTCCTCTTTAATATACTCTACAGCATCCTGATAAGTTGAAAATAGAACTTCTGCGCCCCTTTCTCTAAGCCTATTCGCTATCGGCACACAGCGCCCTGCGTGACCTAGTCCAATACCGCACACTCCGAAGTAAATCTTCATCGTGATCCCTTCCAAACATCGAACTTTTATATTTTGTTTAAAAGGGGCATGTTGAATTGCTGCTCAATATTATTTATTAAATAGAATTTCATGAGTTCTTAACATTTTTGGAAAAATGGAATTATCCTTTTGCCTAAACGACATATTGTACATTACATTGCTCCTATATCTTAAGGATTATGCTGGCGGCGTTTACTAGAATTATGTATAGGACGAGCATGGCGATTGAGATCAAAATGTTCCTTTTCCATTTTCCACGACTCCAAAAAACCCCAAGGGGCACACCGATAAGGAAACCTATTACATGCCCTAAGTAACCTACACCCGCCTCGCCGAAGCCCGGATACGCGATTGCAAAAATATTATATAAGAAGTAGATCATGGCTACTAGTCCCAACGGCATGAGGAAGAGCCAGGAGAACTTAAGCGGTTTAACGAGCATTGTTATTGATATAAGGGTGAAGATTGCCGCTGAGGCGCCGATCATTCGCACGTCAATCTTGTAGAAAAATGCGCTTAAAATGAAGGATAGGGCGCCGCCTAAAAAGAAAGCTAGCATGGTTTTAGATGATCCAATTTCCTCCTCCAATGTTCGCCCAAAAGCATATAGGAAAAGCATGTTTCCGGCCAGATGGAGTGGATTAGCATGCACAAATAAGGCTGTTATGAGGATCCAGAAATATCCTTTTCTGAGATTTTCATTACTGAAAGACAGATAATCAACCAGCGTGTTCTCGTTTAAAGCCCAGCATAGCAAGGTTACAATTATGCAGGAAACTATTAATAATGTAGTTTTTCTCAAGCCCTCACCATTCACAAAATTGTTGCGATCTCTCTAAATAAGTGTTAGGGTCAGTTTCTCTAACAACACCCTTGTCAATGTCGAGAATGTATATTGCATGTAGACGGGCGTTTCTTATCTCCTCTAGGCTAACAGGCGGATTACTGTAATAGAGATCACAAAGCGCTTTAATCCCTTTAATCTCGCTCATCTTCCTGTAGCGCGGAGGCTTAACTAGGGTTAAAGGAAACCATAGAGTATAATATGGCGGGGTTGCTAAGGCAAATTTTTCAGCATAGCCGCTATACCTAGTTATCTTACTAACTATCCTGGCTTTACAGTAAGTTATAGGGTCAGTGGCGTGCTCGGGCGGAACATAGCCGGTTTCAACCTCAACGATTAAGCTACCTAACCCTTTTAAGGCATATATGTCGCATGACATGCTGTCTAAAACATACTCTAAATCAACATAATAACCGCTCAGAATGAGATATTTGGCGCAGATAAGCTCCATTATAGAATGATTGATTTTAACAACATTCTTCTTATAAAGAAGTATAAGCCTATCTTTTAATCTCATAATATGCTGACAAACCTTCTCACTTTCACCACTACAAAGCCTATTTGCAGTAATATTTAAATCATCCTCAAACCTCTCGATAGAACGCTCCAATATACATCACTCAAAAAATATTAAGTTTTTAAACTTAAAAATTTGTGCAAAAGTCTTATATAGAAAACAATACAAGTTTTAGCCTGCTAAGCCAGGGGGTACGCTTTAGGCGTCGCGTTTAAGCGAAGAGCGCGCTGATCAAAACGGCTGAAGATTAGTGCGCGATAAAGACTTTGCTTAAACGGGCCGGGCAGCGCCTAAGGCTTAGACCTGGCTTGGCGATATTTTAAATTTTTCCTATTCTGCCTCTATTTTCTTTAGCTGTTTCTTGTACATTTCTATTATCTCGTCAATTGTGGTGGCATCTTCAGCTGATTTATCCGTGCGATATTTCCCTGTGAACCTTGGGAACCTTATTGCCAAACCGCTTCCCTTCCTTATCATGTCTCTTGCGCATGTGTGTATTGGGCTCAGGGTTATTTCGGCTCCGATAACTTCTATAACCATTTTCGGCAGGAACCATACGTCCGCCTCAAGGTTTGAATTAACCCTTGGATGCTTATGATCGATTTTATATGGTTCAAGCATCTTCGGCAGGTTTCTCAGATCTTCATCAGTGAAGCCTGATCCGCACTTACAAATCGTTTCAAACGTGTCATTCTCATGGTTGTATATTGCCAATAGCAATGCTCCATAGGTCCCAGCTCTTCTTCCTCTACCATAAAAGGCTCCAACCACAACTAAGTCAACTGTGTCTATCATCTCGCTCTTATAGTCCCGTTTATATTTTATCCATAGCCAGCCCCTTGCACCTGCTTGATATACAGCGTCGCTATTAAGCGACTTACAAACCAGTCCTTCACATCCGGCTTCCACAGCCTCTTCGAAAAATTTCTCCAGATCATCAACATTATCCACTATCAGATATTTAGCTAACTGAACTCTATCGCTTTGTTGAATTATTTCTTCTAGGATTTTATGCCTGACCGGATATGGTTCCAAAGTTAAATCTTTTCCATCAACATAAAGAACGTCAAACATGAAGAGCGAAATGGGATAATCATTTATAGCCTTCTCAATCTCGTATTTTCGCCTCCTATGCATAAGTTCTTGGAAAGGCATCATTTCACCTGAGTCCAGGTTTACTGCAACGCATTCAGCTTCAACAATTGCCTCCTTAAGTTTAACATGGCTCTTAATTAGCTCAACAGCGTCTGGATACTGCTCCGTTACATCCTCAAGTCTCCTCGAGAACAATACTACTTTTTCCCCATCCTTATGGGCCTGTATCCTTTCACCGTCATATTTGTACTCAACGATGCATTTACCGCCAAGCTTCTCCAGTATCTCCTCTGGCGAGCTAAGTCTTTCAGCCAGCATAGGTCTAATCGGACTGCCAAGAGTGATCTTAAAGTTCTTAAGCGTTTCAATGCCGTATTCAGCGAGATCCCTTGCAACTTTCCCTAGGTCTGAAGATATATTATACGCCCTTTCTATAAGATCTCTCGCCTCCTTGCCCCCGCCATAAGCTATGGCTAAAGCGTCCAAAACAGTCATGTCGGCTATTCCAAGGCGGAGTTTTCCGGTAACGGTTCTAATTATATATTTTGCATCTTTAGGCGTTGCGTCTGCCAGAATCCCGGCTAACAGATTCACTTTTAAATCCATCGACCCCTCGCCGGCGGCTCTAGCTATTTTGTCAAGTGTTTGATAAACTCTCTCAACAGTAAGCGGCACCCGGAAAAACGATATTTGGCGCTTCTTCTCAAGAAACCTTTGAGCTGTTTCACCTATATCGCCAGTTTTTGCAAGATCTTCTTCAATTTCCTTCTCACTTCGCCCAGTGGCCTTGGCAACAGCCCTTATTGCGAGCTTCTCCGCCATGCCGAGCTCTATACCCACGAAATCCGGGTATAGCTTCCCCTGAGTTAAATAAACAACCTTATCAATCACATCTTTCGGGGTCTTCCTGAAAAAGTCAACTAGGTAATCTGTCATCTCAAGCCTTTTAGTTGTACCCTCAATTTTCTCATAGGCTTCCGTAACTAGTGAGTAATCCAATAATTTGGCCTCCCAACTCAAACAAAAATATTGGATGACGACTCATTTAACCTTATCTTCAACAGTCAAAACAAATAATGGCGATTGGTAAGTGTGGAAATAACTTGTAAAGGTAATATGGGTTCCCAATTAAACCTGAAAAGGTGAATTAACAGAATATATCGCCGCATATCAGATAATTTTATTAATGGTTATCCCTCAAAACTTTTTTGAGGGTGGGGGTGGAGGCAAAAGTACTCCAAGAGTTAAAAATTTGCTAAAAAAATTGGAGATGATCCGCCCCCACCCTCTCGCGTTTCTAACATGCTGAAATAAAAAAGCAAATTATAAATGGGGTTCGATCTTTCTTCCGCAATTTGGGCAATAGATGGCATCATACGGGAGAACTTGCCCACAGTAGTAACAGAACTTTATCTCAGATAAATATGATGGCGCCGCTTCCGCTTCTGCAGACGGATATTCAATTGGAATAGGGGTAGGTTTATACTTCTTTAGGTGATAATAAAGTTGAGTTAGACTTATCGGATAAATCGGCTCAACAAGCGAAACAACGATGATTCTGAAGATCTCCTTTAACCATCTTTGCGTGTAAAAGGAGATGTTGAGAAACTCTGCAAACAGAATTGCCATAATAAGCATCAGGAAAATTGAAATTAACAGTAGAAAAACCTTCCACCATACGTTATCCGTTAACTCTTTGCTTCTGCGTAGGCTGTCCAAAACGTTTAGGCGTTCTACGACCATTATGGGAATTGCTAAACTAAAGATGACCGCCATCAGTATGCCTGGGAAGAATAGCAGAATAAAGCCAAGCGCAATTAATACCCCAGTTATAAGGCTTAAGACTAATACCCTTCCAAGAAGATGCATTATTGAGAAAAATCCCCACTTCAC
>JAGTRG010000002.1:0-3829 GCA_018396435.1 Candidatus Bathyarchaeota archaeon | reverse complement strand
AAGAACGCTGCCTAGGTTTGTCACAACCCATATTGCTAAAAAGAGAATGGCGAAAAATATTGTGGCGGAAAATCCATAATTAATCAGCCAATTTAAAATTTCGTTCACGCCTAAGTTGGGAGGATTAAAGGGAGGGATAAAAGCTCTCGCCATGTAAACTAGGATCATGTTAAGAATATTTAGGAGCAGAAAAATCAGAAAGAAAGTTTCTATTCTAGCCAGATATAGCGAGAATGATTCATCTAAAATCTTCAGTATTGAAATTCTGCGTAATGATCTTCTGGAATCCAAGGGAAACTCACGCTCAAAGTAGACAATTAAATTATTTAACTAAGACTGACACAAAAGCTTATTGCTCGCATTTATTCCGCTGAAAAATCCAAAAATAAAGGAAAAGGATTTTGTATTTGTTCTGCTCCTTTTGATGTAGATGTACATGTAGAATTAAAAGGTCTACTTCTTTTTTACGTATTCACGGAATTTTTTGCCGCAATGCTCATATAGTTTGACGTGAACTCTAGGACCTAAATCCCATTCTTTTATAAGCTTTGCTTCCTGACCGCATTCTGGACATTTCATTGCATCCTGACCTCCGTATCCACTTGACTATGTTTGTCACAATGAATATTTAAAACTTAGCAATGGGAAAATTCATTTCTTAACTCTTCTAACATATCTGTATGCTTGCAAAGCCGCCATCGCGCCTTCTCCAACTGCTGTAGCCACCTGCATCCCACCGCATGTGCAATCTCCGGCGGCAAAAACCCCCTCGATGTTCGTCGATTGGCTTCTATCAACTTTTATGCAGTTTCTCTCATCAACGGTCACACCAGCCTTTTTAACGATACCTGTTACTGGAACATTTCCTAGCACTATAAAAACCCCGTCAACTAATACCGTTTCCTCCTTGCCGTCGGAATTTATTAGAGTTACCGATTTAACATAAAGTTCGCCATTTATAGATTTAATCTTAGACTCCTTGAATTTTATGTTCCCCTTACCTCGGCAATTTTTTAGCAAATTCTCATTAACATCTGCTTTCCCGCTTTCATTTTGTGTCACAACAATTACTTTCTCTGCAAAGTTTGATACATACAGTGCATCTTCAAGCGCCTCATTATTGAAGCCGACCACAACAACCTCTTTATCCTTGAAGAATGGAGCGTCGCAGATAGCGCAGTATGAGACCCCGCGGCCTAGAAACTCAACTTCGCCTGGGACAGTTAATTTCTTCCTCTGCGTGCCAGTTGCAATTATAATGCTGAAACCATGATATTCGCCGCGCCTAGTAGTGACGGATTTAATAATCCCACTAAGATTCATGTCTAGAACTTCTTCCGGAAATTTCACTTCTGCACCGAAGCTTTCAGCCTGCTTAATCATTCTTTCTATGAGCTCTATACCAGATATTCCTTCCGGAAAACCTGGGAAATTCTCTATGAGCGGGGCTTCAGCAGCCCTTCCACCGGGCGCGTTACTCTCAAGAACTAGAGTTTTCATCCCCATGCGGGAAGCGTAAATTGCGGCTGTTAATCCAGCTGGTCCGCCTCCGACAATTATAACGTCGTGAAATTTTTCCATCACCTTAACCCTCAGCTTAACCGTTAAAATTCTGTCCATTCATTCATCTGTGAACATTTATATTTTTTGTTGTCGAAGATGGGGATAAAAAGTTAAACGAAAATATTGAAAAATAGGCAAGAGGCATACGGATCGAATAGGGGAAGGGTCATCATCCTATGGTTAAGATCTCAATCATATGCGCTTGTAGCGCATGGAAAAATCAATATTTATTTACTGATCCTTAATATTTCTTCTAATAAATTAGGTGTGATATCGAAATGATGGATATTAATGTTGAAAAGTACATTGAAAATAAGGCGAACATTCTGAGGCTGCACAGCGTCAGATCCACAACTAAGGCTAAATCCGGCCATCCGACAAGCTGCTTCTCAAGCGCTGAGATTGTTGCAACGCTTTTTTTCGAAATTATGAATATAGATCCTAGTCGCATAAGCTACCTTGACAACGATGAGTTTATCCTATCAAAAGGTCATGCTGCCCCAGTTCTATATGCTGCCCTAGCTGAAATTGGCGTAATTCCCAAAGAGAAAATTATGACCCTGAGAGAGTTTTCATCTGAACTTGAGGGGCATCCTGTTCCTAGGGTCAAGGGTATAAGGGTTGCAACAGGTTCTCTTGGTCAAGGATTATCTATAGGTTTAGGCATGGCTTACGCTAAAAGACTTTTGGGCATAAATAGGAGAGTTTTCGTCCTTCTCGGCGATGGAGAGGTGGCTGAGGGTTCCGTCTGGGAAGCCCTAAACCTTGCTGGTAAGCTCAACCTGTCAAATTTGGTGGCAATACTGGACATGAATAGGCTTGGGCAAAGCGAACCGACAATGTTTCAATGGAATTGGCAATCTTACGCTAGAAGAGTAGAGGCCTTCGGATGGAATGTGACTGCATGTAATGGGCATGACGTAAAAGATTTAATTAGAGCATTTGAGGAGGCTAAAAAGTCTGATAAGCCGTTCTTCATAATCGCTAAGACTGTTAAGGGTAAAGGCGTAAGCTTCCTAGAAAATGTTGAGGGAAGACATGGAACCGCTCTAAGTGAGGAGGAACTGAGAAGGGCTGAGGAGGAAATACTCCGGAAAGTAAATGCAAATATTGATTTTCAACCATCAAACTTTATAGAGGCTAAAATCCCAGTTGTAAGCTGGCGAAAATATTACATCACAACCAATTATAAAATCGGAGAGATGGTTGCAACAAGAGAGGCATTCGGTCGTGCGCTTGTGAAGCTCGGTGAACAGAATGAGCGGATGGTTGTTTTAGATGGGGACGTTAAAAATTCAACATTTACAATTTACTTCTTTAATAGATTCCCGGAAAGAAGTCTACAATGCTATATTGCCGAACAGAATATGGTTGGCGCAGCCGTCGGTATTCAAACCCACGGTTTCGATGTGTTTCTCTCATCTTTCGCATGTTTCCTTTCAAGAGCCTACGACCAAATAAGGATGGCATCATACTCGAGGGCGAACTTGAAAATAGCTGGTTCACATGCAGGAGTATCTATCGGCGAGGATGGTCCTTCACAGATGGGTTTAGAGGACCTAGCGCTTTTCCGGGCCTTATTCGGCAGCGCGGTTCTTTATCCATGCGATGCTGTGAGCTCTGAGAAGCTCACTTGCGCTATGGCAAATTATGAGGGCATATCATACATTAGGACTACTAGGCCTAAAACACCGGTAATATATGATAATAATGAAGAGTTTCATATTGGAGGCTCAAAAGTTCTCAGATATAGTAAGAATGATGAGGTAACAGTTGTCGCGGGCGGCATAACCGTGCATGAAGCGCTGAAAGCCTATGAAAGGCTTAAGACCGAGGGGATCAACATAAGGGTAATAGACTGCTACTCCTTAAAGCCACTAGATGCTGAAACCTTAACTAAGGCATCTGAGGAGACGAAGCATATAATAACCGTTGAAGATCATTATCCGGAAGGTGGAATAGGGGAGGCAGTGGCATCCTTAGGTTTAAAACCGCATATATTGGCTATTAGAAGGATGCCTCATTCTGGAAAGCCGGAGGAGCTGATGGCGGAGCAAGAAATAGACGCGGCTGGCATAATGAAAAAGGTTAAAGAATTAATTGCTTGAATAAGGTTACCATCCTAGAGATTCCAGAAACTTCAGCGCTATGAGCGCATGTCCAAGAGGGCTTGGGTGAACGCCATCACCAGTAGTCCATTGGCAATCCGGCCTCCTCCTCACAGCTTCTTTAAAGGCAACATTTATGGGCACTAGGATCGCTTTAT
>JAGTRG010000019.1 GCA_018396435.1 Candidatus Bathyarchaeota archaeon | reverse complement strand
GTTTTCTCCTAACTTTGCTTTTCCCATTACCCCCTTTTTAACAACCATAACCCAAACTCACCTAACTGCTTGAGGTTCGATTGTGGTGCGGGGGGTGGGATTTGAACCCACGTAGGCCTACGCCAGAGGATCTTAAGTCCTCCCCCTTATCCTAGGGGGATTTTCTGACCCTTCCCTATTTAGACCTGGCTCGGGTACCCCCGCAACACCAATTCTTTTCATATTGAGGTTAAATTTTACTTTTTCGGTCTTTGATCTCAGAACCATCCGAGGGTTCCATCTTTTTTCGCTCTGTTTAAGCCCCATTTAAATGCTCTGTAGCCGATTGGAAAAAGAATTAGGGCGAAAATGAAGCCTTTTAAGCATTCTATCTGGGTTAGTGGGTCTGTTATGGCTGCGGCTTTAAGCATTGAGAGCCTCCAGAGGTGGTAAACCCATGTTTGCGGCAGAAACCATGAGAGTGAGGATATTCCAGGTAGGAAACTATCTAGAAACTGAACTGGAAATGATATGCCGGCCAATAATTGTTGGAGCGTATTTATCGTCCAGGTGATTGGATCGGTGGATTTGGTGACAAGTCTGAAGCCTACGCTTATCATTGAGAGGCCTAGAAGTATCATGGCGGAAATAACGAATGCTAAGGCTGTTGAAAGGGGATTTATACTGAGTTTAACGCCAAACCAGAGGATTCCGATTAGCAATTGAGGTATAAATGTTATAAGCGAAAAAATGTAGGGCCAAGCCATTTGTCCGGCAACAAAGACTGGTATTGAGATTCCCGTCATTATGATGTTCTCAAGGGTCCACGGGTTAAGCCTCCTCTCCAACCCCTGAGATATGGGCATGACAAGGTTTCCTATAACTAAACCGACAACTAGGAAGGATATGTAGTCCGTGTCGTATTCCGGAACAGGCCTATTTCTATACACGGCGTTTATGGCCCAGCTTAAGATCCCTATGGCTATCGTAATGACCTGTGTTATCACCTGCGTCTTATATGTTCTCCAATCTCTAAAATCCCTTTTAGCGAAGGCTATTACCTGCCTTACTGCAACTGGCAAATTTGAAAAATTAATCATAAAGATCGTTTGCCTCCCCTTATCAAGGCTATGAACACTTCCTCTAAGCTAGGCTCATAAGATTCCACATCTTTAATTTTAAGCCCATATTTGACCATAATGTCCAGGATCTCTGAAAAGACAAAGTCTTTATCAACTCTAATGGAAATTCTAACCGACGCATTATCAGCTTGCAATCTCAAATCCTTAACACCAGTTAAACTAAACGCCTCATTCATAAACTCTTTCATCTTCAAAGCGTCACAGCATCCATCAATTGTAAGTACATAGTTTTTCTCCGGGCTAATGTACATTTTTAGGTTTTCCGGGCTCCCCCAGGCGATTATTTCACCCCTATTTATTATGGCAACTCTATCGCATATTGTCTGAGCCTCCCACATATTATGCGTTGCGATAAATATTGTTCTCCCCTCAGATTTGGCCAATTCATCCTTTAGCAGATGCCTAAAATCCACCGCTGAAGCCGGATCTAAACCAGCTGTCGGCTCATCGAAGAGAATTATGGGCGTATCTAGAAGAAGCGCTCGGCAGAGCTGCAACTTACGAGCCATACCAGTTGAAAAACGCTGATACATGTCATTAGCCCTATCCGATAAGCCCATTAGATCCAAGAGCTCTTCAACACGCTTTTTAGCGTAATCTCTAGGCAGCCCGTATAGGGTTGCGTAAAATTCCAGGTTCTGTTTGGCGCTGAGCCTCCAATCAAACCCCCTAGGATCGCCCAGAACAGCTTGTAAATTCCTTAACACCCTACTGGGCTCCTTTATAATATTGTAACCATTTACATACGCTTCTCCGCCGTCTGGAAGAACTAGGGTGCAAAGAATCTTTATAAGCGTCGTTTTGCCAGCGCCATTAGGCCCTAAGAGCCCGAAAACTTCCCCGCGATAAATCTTCAAATTAACCCCGTTTAATGCTCGAATAAAATTCTTCTTACGGCTGAAAATCTCCCTTAATCCACCGACTTGCCAAGCCATCCATGGATGTCTATTTCTAACGTTTCTTAAAACGGCCGGATACTGTTTTACAAGATTCACAGTTTCTATGGCTGCTTTGGACATTTTCGCCTATACTATAAGCATAATTCTTCATATAAGTTTTATCGAATTTGATATTAAATTTGATAAGTTGCTCGCTGAACTCTAAATCCAATCTTAAAACGATCAGTTTAAATCATTGAATGGCAATCAATAGATACTGTTTGCTGAGAAGAACGCATTAAAATCCATCCTGAGGATGGTTGATTAAGTATGGCCGTTGTAATGAAACCTGATGCAACCGAGGAAGACATTAAACGTGTCATCAAGCTTATCGAAGAAACCTATGGGCTTAGAGTCGACGTTTCAAGAGGCGAATTTCAGACACTATTAGGGTTAATTGGAGATGAAGATAAAGTTGACTTTGACAGGCTGGCGCTGTTACCCGGGGTTGATAAGGCCTACAGAATAACATCGCCGTACAGACTTGTCGCACGCTCCTTTTTTCCAGAAGACAGAGTTATAGAGATTAAAGGAGTTAAGATAGGCGGCAAGAATAAACCGATCTTCATAGCTGGACCATGCGCTGTTGAGAGCAAAGAGCAGATCTTCAGGGTCGCTAAGGAGGTTAAGGAGGCTGGAGCCGACATGCTGCGCGGAGGAGCATTTAAGCCTAGAACCTCCATCCACACATTTCAGGGCCTAGGTGAGGAAGGCCTAGAATTCTTGGCCCAAGCAGGCGAGGAATTCGGCATGCCAACCGTATCTGAGGTTAGAAGCGAGAGGCATGTTGAAATGGTTGCGAAATATGCGGATATACTTCAAATAGGCGCTAGGAACATGTATAATCAAGACTTAATCGAGGCGGCTGCCAAACAGAAGAAGCCGGTCTTAATAAAGAGGAATTTTGGCGCAAGCATTGAGGAGTACCTTTCGTTCAGCGAGAGAGCTGTAGCCCAAGGAAACAAGGATGTGATTCTATGCGAGAGGGGGATAGTGCCTATTGGCAGAGGACGGCAATTAACACGCTACAGCCTAGATCTAAGCGCTGTGCCAACGATAAAAAAGGAAACTTACCTGCCGATAATAGTTGATCCAAGCCATGGAACAGGCCGTAGGGATCTGATTTACCCAATGAGTAAGGCTGCGATAGCTGCTGGCGCGCATGGATTAATGATAGAAGTTCATTATAACCCGAATGAGGCTCTTTCAGACGGGCCGCAGATGATAGTTCCCTCCGAGCTGAAGAAAATAATCGATGTTTGTATGAAAATCTACGAGTTAAATATGGTGGAATCTTAATAAAGCCGTATCTCGCTTATAATGTTGCAATAGTGAAGCAGATGATTGAGCGCCTGTATCTCGATTTAAGAAGAACAGTTGATGAGTCATATGATATTCTCATAGGTTATGGGCTCTTGGAGCATATACCGGTTGACCTGAAGATAAGTCCTTTAGGAAATAAGTACGCCATAATAACTGATTCCGAAATTAAGGATCTCTATGGCAGGAAACTTCTCGAGAATCTCGAGGGTGAGGGCATTAAAGCCTGCCTCATAGACTTCTCAGCCGGTGAAGAATCAAAGAATCTCGATATGGTAAGCTATTTGGTTAGGCGCCTACTTGAGAACAGAGTTGATAGGAAATCAGCCATAATCGCTTTAGGCGGTGGGGTTGTTGGAGACATAAGCGGCTTCACAGCCTCAATATTTATGAGGGGGGTACCCTACGTTCAAGTGCCAACAACATTAATGGCTCAGGTTGACAGCAGCATAGGCGGAAAGACAGCTGTTGACACCAGTGAGGGAAAAAATATTATTGGGGCGTTCTATCAGCCGAAAAAGGTGTATATAGATCCATTGCTGCTTAAGACCCTGCCTGAAAGGGAGTTTATCAGCGGGCTTGCTGAAGTAGTTAAATATGGCGTAATATGTGATCAAAGCCTATTTAAATATCTGGAGGAGAACCGTGATAAAATAAGGAGTCGGGAGAAGGATGCGCTGCTCCATATTGTAAAGGCTTCCTGCAGAATAAAAAAAGAGGTCGTTGAAGAGGACCCTAAAGAGGAGAATAAGAGGGTCATTTTAAATTATGGGCATACTCCGGCCCACGCCCTTGAAAGGATTAGCGGCTACAAATGCCTACACGGTGACGCCGTATCAGTAGGCATGAGGATATCCGGCGGGATATCTGTTAAAAAGGGCTTTTGGAATGAAGATGAGTGGAACAGGCAGAACAGGCTTCTTGAATCCCTAGGTCTGCCGCTTAAAATGGATTTCAATATCAGCGTTGACGACCTTATCGAAGCCTTCTATTACGATAAGAAGGCTGAAGGCGGAGCCATAATGTTCGTTTTACCTAGAAGAATAGGTGAGATGGTGCTGGTTGACGGTAAGTACAAGATACCTGTCTCTGAGAGTGAGCTGCGCGACTTCTTAAGGAGCATGTTATAGTAAGATTCGCCGACTAACGCTCACCTCTAATTTGGCTTATAAGCACTATTGAAGCCGCCATCTCCAGTGTTCCCATCAGCAAGAAGACTGGCTTAAATGACGATAGGGAATCTATTAAATAGCCCATGATTCCAGTCCATAAAGAGTTAAAAATGAAGCCAGCGGTGAAGAATGCTCCAACTGCCAGATCTCTATTGTAGCCTTGAGTTGCCCTAACCAGCTGCGATTGCAGAAGAGTTGTTAAGGAGAAACCAGTGAACATTAGAATAAATAGGTGGAGGGCTAGCAGATAATTATTTACTTCAGCCCCATAAGAGGCTAGCAGATAGGCTAATACCGACGCTGAGAACGCTGAAAAAATCGAGGTCCTGATGTATCCGGCTTTGCCGGCGTAGCTGCCCAGCAGGATTGGCCCCACAACTCCCCCAAGAAGCCCGATGGTGTAAAGCAGCCCTCTAACATATATGTCCATTTTCAGCGAGTTTGCTAGGAAAAGCGGTATATAAGTGGTTAATATTCCTATATCCGTTCCCCCGGACATCATTGATTGAACTGCCAAGATTATCGCGATGTTTCTGGTTCTCATAATCGTAGCTACATCAGATTTCAGGTTGGTTCCGCTCTTATTCCCCGATTTTACATCGGCTTTAACCTTAAACCCGCCAAGATACCATATCACAATTAAACCGACAGTTAAAGCTGGAATCGAGAATATGAAGAGCGTAGGTCTCCACCCCAATGTAGCCGCCAATAAGGTCATTATCGCAGGGCCGGCTATATTGCCAATATAAGCCAATCCATAATGGAAGCCCACTGCCCTACCTATGGATTCATCATCGAATTTCTCGCTGATTATAGCTGTTCCCATTGGATGTTGCGGTGCAACCCCTATGTTTGAGATTAGCCTGGCGCTTAGGAAATGTATAAGTTTCTGGGATAAGCCGGTCAGGAATGTTCCTAAGGATAGCAGAATATTCCCTAAGCCGAGAAGTATATGTCTAGCAATCTTCCGGCTGGCCACGCTGAAGAACACCTGCGATAATCCTCCGATAAGCGATGAGACCGCCATGGCTAAGCCGAACTCGGTATAATTCAATCTTAATTCATCAACGATGAGTGGCAGAAGGACAGATGAGCCGACGTAAATGTGCTGCATAACATGCGATAGTGTTGTCACTAAAAGCACTTTTGTAGGCGATTTATCCGCTCTTAAATTCTGACCTTGGTCTTCCAAGAGTAAGACTACCGCTGAAGTGAACTTAATGCGCAAATATTTTAGAAAATATTAATAAGAATTTTGCGGTTTAAAGGCGCCGCTTTGGTTCAGTACCATGCTAGCCTCCGCATCGCATCCAGTAGGTCGCTGCTTCGAATAATAATTGTTCGGGCGTCCGCACGCTCCACGCTCGGAACATTAGACAGCGCGTCAGCGTAGTTTGGATGCGAGTACTCCACTTTCACCGTTATCGGCGAGTTCACTTTAAACGGTTTGAAATCTCCCATCTTCGCCCTCTCAACAGCTCTTTTAGCTGCTTCCCTAATGAGAATTCTACTTCTAGCCGGTGGAAGGCATAGGGCGAAGTTTCTGCCGAAGCCCTCCTTAACTGAGACACCTTCAATGTTTCCAAGCAGCGATCTGGCCTCCTCAACGGCTTTCCTGCAGCCCGTGATCAGCGCAACCGGTACATTGAAGCATCCGAGTATTGATGCATCTATACCTATTTCTCCAACCCGCAAATCGTTAATGTAAACATTAACTACGGCTCTGGATGACATGGTGTGATCCAGTATGGCGCCCTGAGTCCCAGCCATAGCATGATAGCCCATCATGAACGCTAGATCAAAGGATTCATCAAGAACCGTTATTCTGCGGTGTCTAGGTCCCCCAATAATATACTTGGCTCCCTCATGCAGTTCCCCCAACGCTAAATTAAAGCCCCTGCGAGCGCCATGAAGATCATTCACAACTATTTCCTCCGCACCCCCGTCAATTGCGCCCTCTATCGCTGCGTTCACATCCCTAGTCAGCAGCAAGCATGCCTCCTCATACTCTTTGCTACCGAAGACAGTCTGCTCTTCACGAACAACGCAGCTGGCTCCCTCCAAATCGGTTAGAATATAGATCTTCATGAATGCAGAATATGCTTCAAAGAAGAAATAAAGCTTATGTCCACTTCATTTATTTTACATGCGGATGTATGATTTTCAGATCTATATTCCATCTTCATAATTTGTAATAAAATCATCATAATTATTATAAGTGCAGTAAAATCCATGCTGGAGCAGAACCGTACATGTTTAGAAGAAAAAGGAAGAAAACTGGGCAAATTTCGCTGCAAGTATTTGCCCTACTACTAGCGGCTTTAATAATCGTGGGCGTGGGCGCGGCGGTTTACAATATTTTCTACATGCATTTTTCGCAGGTAAGCGTTGAAGAAGCGAAGGTTCAATTTGTTTCAGGGGATGATAGCAGTGCGGCTGGCGCATCAATAGGGACAAATGGAACATCCGTGATTTTCAGCAGCGTATCCGGCTGGCCTAATGCCACAAGAATATATGAGAACATCGTAGGGATAAAGAACTTTGACACTGCGGCGAGAACTATAAAGCTCGAATTTGACAGCTGGAGCGGAGACACAACTGAAATAGAATACATATATGTCAAAGTTTTCGATGGAGGCAGCCAAAAGGGAGATACCGTGGTGGTCGGCATGGGAGGCTCATCCACTGGCAACATACAGATTCCGGCCGATGCTACCTGGCGGGTTCAGTTGGAGGTTAAATGGAAAGCTGGTGCACTATCGACAGATTCGGTTTCATTCACGCTGCGGCTAACTGTTCAGGGAGAATGAAATAAACGCGGATAACCTCTCCCATCTCCCCTTCCAATTTTTTAGACGAGGCAATAGCCCATGGCATTAAAAACCGCTTGGACAGTAATCTTAAGCGTTACCTTATTATTCAGTCTATCAACCACATCTAATGCGGCAGTATGGAATACGCTGCATGCCTGCGCGTCGCCAGTAACCGCTGAGAGCCCAAGGGTGATTCTGCAGCCCGGAACGGTTGGATCAAGCACGGTTTACGCAAATAACACCAGCGCCAAAGTTGATGTGACGGCTGCACGCTGGAATGTACAATCGGGAACTGGCTATATCCCCGCTGGAGAAACATACACCATTGTTGATATTGAGCCTGTCAACTTATCAAGATCATTTCTTCTAATCAGTTTCGGAGGCGGAATCTCGGGGAGCCAGCCGGAGCAGGATGTGATTGTTAGTGGAAGTTTTGCATCCGCTTCACAATTACGTTTCGAGAGGGTTGGAACTAGTAACCCGGCTAACTTCGGTTGGTATGTGATTGAAGCGTTAGGAATACAGATAAGCGTTCAATCTGGAACAACTCAGTTTGATCAAACAGAAACTCAAAAGGATGTGCTCATAGAAGATGTTGGAGACTTTGGAAGATGCATCATAGTTTTATCTAGAAGATCAACAGGAACCGATAGAACTCAATATAATAAGGCTTTTGTTACCGGGGAATTAACCAGCACCACCAATTTAAGATTGAGGCGAGAGGGAACTGGGACAACAGTGACCGTCGAATGGTTCGTGGTCAAATTCAACGACGATACTGTAATACAAACGGGCGAAACCATTGTCAGCACCTCAAACCCCACAAGTCAAAGCATAAACCCAGTAAATACTTCGAGAGCATGGCTCTATTTCACATGGAGAGCCACAGCGAACGGTTTGGCTCAGGTCTCAGTCAGAGGGTGGTTGGAGAACTCTGGGGAGATTCGATTCTTTAGACAAACAAATACTGGAACATGCTATGTCAGATGGTTTGTTATAGAAATGCCTAGTGGGATAAGTATTCAGAGGGGATTCCACGACTCAACCACCCGTACGGAGTATGTTAAAAATATAGGAATTGCGCCGGTAGATTTGGACACAGCCTTTTCATTCACCACATGCGATTCTACAGGCACTGGAAACGCTTTTCCCAGACCATTCTGGGTTGAGAGCATCACAAACGCGACTAATCTGCACTTACAAAGATGGTATACTGGACAGACTTCTGATCATAACTGGCAAGTCATAGAGCTGGGAAGGGCAAACTATGATTTTGTTCTCAAAATTGTTAACCATGCCTCAGAAAGCTGGAAGGTTAGGCTTAGAGCCTACACTCAGTCAAATATTGAGCGCTTAGTTAACTGCACAGTTTACTTTAGAAACGAAACGAGCGCTTCTGTCCAAATTCAAATTTTAAATGGAGAATATGGCCAACATTACGGAGAATGGTGCGATCTCGCAGGTATAGGTACAATCTATTTAGCCATGAAGGTTTCAGCGAAGAATTTGGAAACAACATGTATTTACGCCTTCCTGGAGGTTCTCGTACCGAACACCACAACATATAATTTAATGGTCATAGAGTTCAGGATATCTTAGACTCTAAGAACCGTCTTTTCATCATGCAATTTCCTTAAAAATTTATATATTAAACGCCGCTATCCTTTAAGTTTAGGCTTTACTAGGAATTTGGGAGCCTTAGATATAAATGTCTAGGAAGAATTATGGCGATTTGAAGCCCCCTGAAAGGCTGCTTCTCGGCGCTGGACCCAGCAATATTGATCCTAGGGTTTTAAGGGCTTTAACTTTGCCCATCGTTGAGCATTTAGATCCGTACTTCACCGAGGTTATGAATGAAACTGTTGAGCTTCTTAGATATGCTTTTAGGACAAATAATAGGCTTGCGTTACCCATATCTGGATCAGGTTCAGCAGGCATGGAGAGCGCCGTATGCAACATTATCGAGAAGGATGATGAGGCTATCGTCTGCGTAAACGGCTTTTTCGGTGAGAGAATAAGCGAAATGGTTCAAAGATGCGGTGGGAAGAGCATAGAGGTTAGGTCAGAATGGGGCAAAACCATTGAAAGCGAGCTTGTGGAAGATTCGCTGGCAAACTCCAATGCTAAGGCCGTGTTCATAGTTCACGCTGAAACATCGACAGGCATACTCCAGCCCCTAAAAAAGATATCAACCATTGCCCATGAATATGATGCGCTATTAATTGTTGACACTGTTACCTCTCTAGGCGGATGTGAACTTTCCATCGATGATTGGGGAATAGACCTATGCTTCAGCGCGTCGCAAAAGTGTCTCAGCTGCCCACCAGGCTTAGCGCCTATAACTGCAAATGAGAAAGCCATAAACACCATCAGGAGCAGAAAAACGAAGGTTCAAAGCTGGTATCTGGATTTATCAACCATTGAGAAATACTGGTCGGAAAACAATAGGGCATATCATCACACTGCACCCATACTATTAGTCTACGCCTTAAGGGAAGGCTTAAGAATCCTGTATGAGGAGAGGCTTGAAAATAGATGGGCTAGGCACAAAGAAAATATCCAGATGCTAGTGGAGGGCCTTGAAGATATTGGACTGGAGATTTATACTGATAAAGCCCATATATGCCCATCCATAGCTGCAGTGAAAGTGCCGGAAGGTGTGAAAGATGAGGAAGTGAGAAGAAGACTACGTGAGGAATATAATATAACAATAAGCGGCGGACTAGGCGCATTAAAGGAGAAAATATGGCGCATAGGACTGATGGGAATAAACTCAAACAGAAAAAATGTAGTACTTGTATTAGAAGCCTTAAAAAGCGCCCTAAAAAAAGAAGGATACTCCAAAAGCAACTAAAAATAACCAAAAATGCCAAACAGAAAAATTTATTAGAGAAAACTGTTTTTATTTTTTCTTGCCAAGAAACCTAACCCGCCAGAAAACTTCCTTTATCTCCCCCCTGGCGCGTTAGGTTTCTTGGTTTCTTCTCTTTCTTCGAGCGCAGGAGAAGAGACTCCGCGTTTTCTCACCGGCAGCTTTTTTACGGGTTTTCTTTTCAGCTGCATTCCACAGTTTTCGCATAAAGTTATTTTTTGGTCTGGGGGGTATTTCCTGCCGCATGCTGGGCAATAATATATCCAGCTTAGATGGTAGCGTATTCCCAGGTTTGCTAAAGGTGTGAAGTTTAATTCAAGCTTTTCCGCAACATTTTGCATTGAGTAGTCGTCCGTGAGCACCACAGCCTCGTAACCGCGGTCTTTAAGCTGAACCGCTAAGGCTAGAACTTCAATGTCGGCTTCTGACAGGGAACCTATATCGCCGACTTCCCTCGAGGCCTCTTTGGCGATATCTATGCATTTTACGGAGGGATTGATGAGTTTGAGCCTTCCGCTTTCAATCGATGCGTTAAATCGCATCTTCATGATAGAGCCCTCAAGCAGCTCATCTCCAACTCTTGAAACAGAGTATGCCTCTTCATTAACGGCAGACGGGTCGAAGCCGGATATAAAGGCAGATGTGTCGATCACCAGAACCTTACGCTTCCCATCCATGCTTAGATCTCCTCCCTAGGAAGAAGAAGCCTATCTTTTAAACGTCTGTAGAAGCCATCCTCAAACCTTATAAACCTCGATTTATGCTCAGAAATTCCTACAGTTACTTTGGTTTCACCATCACCCATATTTCTCTGGTAATCTCCATCAATAACTATAACCGCTGCCTTAGGTCTAAGCAGCTCCACAGTTACATGCGAACTTGAGGGGAAAACTATTGAGCGCATAAGGCTTATTGGACAGACCGGCGTTAGAACAAGCGCATCAACTTCCGGATCCAGAATCGGCCCCCCGCTGGAGAAGGAGTAGGCTGTTGAGCCAACCTGTGACGCTATTATAACGCCGTCAGCGCTGAAATCAGCCACCGAAACGCTGTTTTTCCATATTCTAACGCTTAACGTTTTCGCCAAATGCCGCGATGTTATAAATATCTCATTCAAAGCGTCTGGAAGCCTATCTTCCCCAACGAAGGAGGCGATTTTCCTACAAGTCTCAATACGATATAAGCCTTTAATATAACGATCTACTGCTTCGAAGGCTTTTTCAGGGAGAACCTCGGTTAGGAAGCCGCGTGCACCCATGCCTATGGCGAGTATAGGTGGCTCCGGCTTAGGTATTCGGAGGCATGTTCTAAGTATCGTTCCATCGCCACCTACGGTGACTATCAAATCGGTCCTCATATCTTCAAGAGGCATAGAGAATTCCTTTCCACCTATTTGCTCCGCTAAACAGGGCTCAAAGAAAATGCTAAATCCGGCTCCTTTAAATCTTTCAGCTATGCTGAGAACTAGGTTTAGGGCTTCACTGCGATCTAAACGCGCAACTATGCCAACCGACTTAGCCAAGATCTCACCGCGCAAACATAAATATATTAAGTGGTCTAATCTTTTAAAGGTTATAAGGAGCTGAAATTTATAGAATTTAAGAGGTGTGATGAATGAGTAAACCTGTAGATGTAGGAAGCTTAAGGGATGGCTCATACGTTCTTGTTGATGATGAGCCATGCCGTATAGTTGAGGTTACGAAGTCTAAGCCTGGAAAGCATGGTTCAGCTAAAGCCAGAGTCGTAGCCATAGGCGTGTTTGACGGGGTGAAAAGAAGCTTCGTTAAGCCGGTGGACGCTAAGGTTGATGTGCCGATGATTGAGAAGAGAAGTGGGCAAGTAATAGCGGTTTTACCAAGCAGCATTCAGCTGATGGATCTGGAAACATATGATGTCTTTGAGACACCGCTGCCTCAAGAGGAAGAATTGGGTTCTAGACTTGCAAACGGGGTAGAGGTTGAGTATTGGCGGATAATGGGGAGAACAAAGATCATGAGGATTAAGGGAAGCTAAGCACTCTGAGCACCTGAAAACTTCAGCACGCTACATCTTCACTTTTAACTCTTTCACAAGCCCCTCAATTATACTCAGCGTTTTCTCCATATCTTCTCTTTTAATCCCCCTATGCGTCACCATTCTAACGATGCCGCTGCTGTGATATGAGGCTAGAACAAAGCGCTCCTTAAGTTTCTCAATAAACATGTTGGCGTCAATCCCTAAGCCGGTCACATCAACTAAAACAATGTTTGTTTGAACCCTCCTTAAATCGACATGCAGCCCTTCAACCTTCGCTAAGCCTTCAGCTAGAAGTCTAGCGTTTCTATGATCCTCCTCTAAGCGATCAACCATTTTCTCCAGAGCGATTATTCCGGGAGCTGCGATTATGCCCGCTTGACGCATACCCCCGCCCAGCATTTTCCTAATTTTTTCAGCTCTTTCAACGAATCCGCTGTCGCCGACGATCACTGAACCTATTGGGCAGCTGAGCCCCTTAGATAGGCAGAACATTAGGTTATCAACGTGCCTGGTGAACTCTCTCACGTCGATCTTAAGGGCGACTGCAGCGTTAAATATTCTTGCACCATCCATGTATAGGGTTAAACTATGCTTCTCCGCAACTTTCCTTATGGCTTCGATTTGCGCTGGCGTAATTACTGTGCCACCAGCCCTATTATGCGTATTTTCAATGCAGACAAGAGTGGTTTCAGGAAAATGTATGTTTCTAGGTCTTACGGCTGCCTCAACATCCCTCGGGTCTAAAGCGCCCATGTTGCCCTTTACAGGCCAGGGCAGCAACCCCGCTATCGCTGAGACACTGCCAACCTCATACCAATACATGTGCGACTCAGCCTCCAGAACAACGCAGTCACCCCCTTAGTGTTGCTCATTACCGAAACTAGGTTAGCCATCGTCCCGCTTGGAACAAGCAGCGCAGCTTCCTTGCCCATCTTTTTAGCGGCCATCTCCTCCAGCTTATTAACCGTTGGATCCTCCTTATAGACGTCGTCACCTAACTCAGCATTTTTTATTGCCTCAAGCATCTCCTCAGTTGGCAAAGTAACAGCGTCGCTTCTCAAATCAATCATATGCTTCTTCGCATTCGCCATCTAACCCAACCACCAACACTAATATTTTTTAAAGATAGATTTATCTATGCTAGAGATGCACTTAATAACTTAATAAATATCTGACTGAATTAGGGAATAATTTAGGAGAACAGAAGATTGGCTCTGGAGAAGCTCGGATCCTCACTTTATGAGTCGCTGAAAAAGATGTTCGGAGCGTCTGTTGTAGACGAGGCTGTTGTAAAAGATCTTATACGTGACCTGCAGCGCTCCCTCCTACAGGCGGATGTAAACGTTAGACTTGTGCTTGACCTCTCAAAGAGGATAGAGGAACGCGCCTTAAGGGAGAAGGTCCCGCCTGGAATACCGAGGAAGGAGCACGTAGTAAAGGTTGTCTATGAGGAAATTGTTCGTTTACTGGGCGAGAAGCCGGTTCCGCTTAAGGTTACCCCTGGAAAGAGAAATGTTTTCATGTTCATCGGCGTGCAGGGCTCCGGAAAAACGACAACGGTCGCCAAGTTGGCAAGGTATTTCCAAAAGAGAGGATTTAAGGTGGCCCTTATATGCGCCGACACATTCAGGGCTGGCGCATTAGCTCAGCTTGGACAATTAGCCGCTCAAATAAATGTCCCAGTTTATGGGGATGAAAATGAGAGGAACCCGGTTAAGATCGCTCTGGAGGGGCTTAAAAAATTTGAGAAATACGATGTTGTCATAGTTGACACTGCTGGCAGGCATAAGGATGAAAAGAGCCTAATAGAGGAGATGAAAATTCTTCAGGGGGAGATAAAACCCGACGAGATTATAATGGTTATTGATGGAACAATGGGACAGCAGGCTACAGTGCAAGCCAAAGCCTTCCATGAAGCAACGCCGATAGGATCAATAGTGGTTGCCAAGCTCGACGGGTCGGCTAGGGGAGGCGGAGCCCTCTCTGCTGTTGCAGCTACAGGCGCCCCGATAAAATTTATTGGAACAGGTGAAAAAATAGATGATTTGGAGCCGTTCGATCCACCTCGATTCGTCGGTAGACTTCTCGGAATGGGCGACCTTCAAAGCCTTATTGAGAAAGTTAGAGAGGCGGAGGTAAAGGTTCCGGAGAGAAGGGCTAAAGCCATACTGAGCGGGAAATTCACTCTATCAGATATGTATGAGCAGTTTGAAGCCATGAAGAAGATGGGGCCGTTCAGCCGCCTGATAAGTATGCTTCCGGGGCTTGGCTACGAACTTCCGGATGAAATTGTGAATGTCGCTGAGGAACGCTTAGAGAAATGGCGCGTAATAATTCAGTCCATGACCCCTACGGAAAGGGAGAACCCGCAGATAATTAATGCGTCTAGAATAAGGCGCATAGCGAGGGGTTCCGGTACAAATGAAAGAGATGTGAAAGATCTTCTTAAGCAGTACGAGTTGCTACGCAAAATGATGAAGACGCTGAGGAGGAGAAGACTTCCAATCTTCGGAAAGAAAATGATCCCTTAGATTTACATTCGCATATTAATCATGATTCAGATCCGACGTATCCTAATTTCTCCCATAAAGGGTTGATGCCATAGCCCCATAGAGTACAGCGTCTTCTCCTAAAGGCGTTAGGGCTATTTTCGGCAAGCGGTTTCTTGAATGCTCGCCAATGTAACGCTTAATCGGGCTGATAACTAGATCTGGATTGTTAAGCGTTATTGACCCCCCAACTGTTATTAGCTCCGGGTCGTAAGCGTCAACGACGCATGCAAAGCCTATTGCATTCAAAAAGCCTATTCCCTCAACTATTTTTTCGGCAACTTTATCACCCGCTTTAGCATGATCATAAATCGTCTTAGCGGTCACTCCGGCGAAACCGCTCTTTCTAATCTCCTCTATAAGATAGCTTCCCTCAACTTTACCTAAGCCCTCTTCTATTAGAAGTTTCGCATAGTTTGGGATGCCGCTACCTGAGCAGTAGGCTTCCCAATGTCCCTTTTTTCCGCAGCCGCAAATTAAGCGTCCCTCAAAGTCTATCGTGAAATGCCCAATCTCATGAGCATTTCCATCCTTGCCTATCAGCAGATGCCCATCAACATAGGCTCCTCCACCTATGCCGGTGCTAATAGTCACGTAGACAAGATTTTCACAATCTTTGCCTAAGCCAAAATACTTCTCGCCCATCACTGCAGCAACGCAATCATTAAGCAGATGCGTGGGTAAATTAAATTCCTCCTCCAACGGCTTAACAAGCGGAACAAAATCAAAGGGTAGATTCGTCGGCTTCATTAGACCACCACCTTTAATATCCAATGGGCCAGCTGAACCTATCCCTATGCCGCAAACCTCACTTAAATCAATTTTTCCAGTTAGAATTGAATTAATCATCCTCTTTATCTGTCCACTTATGCCCTCCGGGCCCTTACTTTTTTCAGTTCTCTCAGCGCTTCTCTCCAGAATGTGGCCCTCACTATCTCCTAAGGCAACCCTAACGTTTGTTCCACCCAGATCTACACCTATTGCCAGCCTTTTAGCCATGCTACCCCCTCATGATTGAACTGTTCTAAAATATAGTAATATATTTCGGCATTGTTATTTATTTTTCGAGGGATAATGATAAGAAAAATCATCATGTACTCGCTCGCCGGGATAACGTTAGGAATCCTAGTGATGCTGCTTCCAATAGCGCTCTTCCTTTACTGCTCAAACATAAATGTGAGCTCAACCTTATCGGAAAGTGCTGCTGGGAAAAATGTAACAGGTAATGATTTCAGCGCCGTTGTAAGTAATGCAACCTTAGGAGTACCGCGTGCAGCCTCCATAAGCGAGGCGGCGCAGATTTATGGAAAGAGCGAAACTTATCAAGAGACGTCCTCTTTAACAATCTCAGTTCCATTAATGTTAGCAGTAGCTTCAGGGCTTTTTGCAGGCATAATAGTGATAGTTGTAGCTAAGAAAACACGCTGGCTTAAATAAACGGTTTCTTCCCCCCGTACATCATTATAAACAAATGCTCCATTAATCCCGTTTCATTTTCCAACCCCTAGCAGATTTTGATGCCACTCTTAAAATTTGATGTTTCATAACACTCTAGAATATAAAATTAGCTTTGAGTCAAATGTGGAATGCCATCGTTTCTCGTCCTTTCGTAGAAGATTGAAGAAACCTTTTAATTTTTAAGGGAAACCTTAATATTTTCTATTTACATTCTTGAATCTCTAGACTAGGAGTCTCCGTCTCGGATGAAGAGTGGCATAGCGTAAGAAGATCGGAGGGCATTGTGAATGACAAAGCCTTGGCATGCGATGGAAGTGAATGAAGTCTTACAGGAACTGAATGCTACTCGTGAAGGTTTATCTTCTCAAGAAGCTCGCGAGAGGCTTTTGAAATATGGGTATAACGAAATTAGGAAGGTGAAGCGTAGAACTGTATTTCACATGCTTTTAGATGAGTTTAAAGATATTTTTATCTTATTGCTTATTGCCGCAACTATTTTTTCAGCGATCGTCGGTTATTGGGAGATGCTGAATGAGAACGCAGAATTTATGGAAGCCTACGCGGACACGATTACAATAAGCGCAATAGTTGTCTTGTGTGCGGTTACGGGTTTCGTTCAGGAATATAGAGCGGAAAAAGCTATAGAGGCTCTTAAAAAATTGGCTGCTCCCAAAGCTCGCGTAATCCGTGACGGCAAAGAGGTCATCATACCCTCAAGTGAAGTAGTTCCGGGGGATATACTTGCCTTAGAGGAGGGGGATCATGTTCCCGCTGACGCACGCCTAATTGAAAACGTTGAACTTAAAGCAAATGAGGCCATTCTAACCGGTGAATCTACACCAGTCAATAAAGAATTAGTTATCTTGTCGGAGGATACTCCCGTTTCTGAAAGGCGGAACATGGTTTTCTCCGCAACATACATAGTTTTTGGCAGGGGAAAAGCTGTTGTAACCGCAACTGGCATGAATACAGAATTTGGAAGAATAGCTGAGATGGTTCAAGCAGCCGAGGATGAAGAGACGCCCCTCCAAAAGAAATTAAATAGATTTGCAAGTAAAATAGCCAAAGTTGTTGTAGCCGTTTGTGTTTTGATATTTGCGCTTGAAGCTTTTGAAGTAATCATGCAGATGCATTTTGACATAGAAGGCTTTATTCAAGCCTTCATGTCGTCAATAGCGCTGGCAATCTCAGCTGTCCCAGAGGGGCTTCCCGCAATAGTGACAATAGCCCTAGCCCTTGGCGCTAGGGAATTCGCGAAGAGAAATGCTATTGTGCGAAGATTGTCCTCAGCAGAGAGCCTTGGAGCTGTAACCGTGATATGCTCAGATAAAACTGGAACAATAACTAAGGGGGAGATGACTGTCCGCCAGATCTATGTTGATGGAGAACTTATTGAGGTCACAGGCGTTGGCTATGAACCTAAGGGAGAGTTCCGTCAGGGTGGAGATCCTATAAGTCCCGAAGGGAACGTTAAGCTTCTACTACAGATAGGAGCTTTATGTAATAACGCTAGCCTAAGGAAAAACGATCAGAGTAGCTCGTGGGAGATCTTTGGGGATCCAACTGAGGGAGCGTTAATAGTGGCTGCTGCTAAAGCTGGGTTCGAAAGTGAAGATCTAAAGAAAAATTATCCACGTATTGGCGAGATTCCCTTCTCATCAGAGAGAAAATGCATGACTACGATCCATAAAACACCGGATGGTGAGATCCATGCTTACATGAAGGGCGCACCTGAAGTTGTTTTAGAAAAATGTGGATACGTTATTGAGAATAATGAAGAGATTAGATTAACTGATAAGAAAAAGGCGGAGCTTCTTGGGATTAACGAAAAAATGGCTGAGAACGCTTTACGAGTGCTTGCTATGGCGTATAAGAAGCTGCCAGCAACCGTAAATAAATATGATGCCAAAACCGTTGAAAATGAGATGATCTTTGTTGGGCTAGAGGGGATGATTGATCCGCCTCGTGAGGAAGCGATAGAGGCTAATGAGCTATGCCGGAAAGCCGGAATAAAAACTGTCATGATAACGGGAGACCATAAACTTACAGCCATAGCGGTAGCGAAGGAGACAGGAATCTTTAATGAGGGAGATATGGTTCTAACAGGCGCGGAACTAGAGAAGCTAAGCGACAGAGAATTTGAGGAGATAGTGGAGAAAGTAACCGTTTATGCGAGGGTTTCTCCAGAGCATAAATTAAAAATTGTTAACGCCTTAAAGAAGAAGGGTCACATAGTTGCTATGACTGGCGATGGCGTTAATGATGCGCCAGCTGTGAAGGCAGCTGATGTTGGCGTAGCCATGGGCATAAGCGGAACGGACGTTACAAGGGAAGCCTCGGATCTTATTTTACTTGATGACAACTTTGCAACGATAGTTAAGGCTGTTGAACAGGGCAGAGTAATATATGATAATATAAGGAAGTATGCGAGGTTCTTGCTGGCTTGCAACTTCGATGAGCTGCTGGTCATAGGAACGTTCGCAATTCTAGGCGGGATATTTGGACCTGACATGTTTCCTCTCCCCCTTCTGCCAGCGATGATACTATGGATAAATCTGGTAACTGATGGCGGACCGGCCATAGCTCTCGCAACTGATCCCCCAGATGTAGATGTTATGGACAGGTCGCCCCGAAAACCTGAAGAGGGAATACTGCACGGAATGGGAGCATTCATCATAGCATCGTTTCTGCTCCAAGCATCTGGAACAATTCTTGTTTTCTGCTTAGAATACTACGTTTGGCCTTCACATCCATGGAGCTTCCCCTGGGGAATAGACGAAAATGCCAGAAGGCTGACGTATATTGAGGCCACTACAACCGCTTTTGTGCAGGCAGCAATGTTTGAGCTGTTCGTCGTTTGGAATTGCCGTTCAGAGAAGCAAAGCGTTTGGAGAATGGGAAGAAGAGCATTCCAAAATAGGTTTTTTGTCATAGCGGACCTAGCCTCTGTGGCATTAACCCTCGGGATAACTTACATACCTGTAACCCAGCAGCTATTCCACTTAACGGCTTTAACCCCGATAGACCTCATGTACGTTATATTTGTGGCAAGCTGGGGACTCTTCGTCCTTCCGGAGGTTCTGATGGGCAGAAAGATCTGGAAATGGCATTAACCCCATCCCTTTTAGGAGGATCTGAAAAACTTTAAATTAGTTTTTTAAGCCTTTTCTTCGGAATTGATAAAACCCTTTCATACTCATATATTATGCGTGAGA
>JAGTRG010000018.1 GCA_018396435.1 Candidatus Bathyarchaeota archaeon | reverse complement strand
AATACTATATTCACTTAAATTTAAATCTTAAGGGAATGATGATATAACTAAAATCTAGGTGAAAATTATGGCCTTAAAGAGATCTGAGGAATCTGAGTCCACATTTCCCCATTTCGTTTATAGGGCAAATAAAACTAGGGAAATCTCATTCCCAATTGGTGGAATTGGAACTGGCTGCATTGGATTAGCCGGGAATGGTAGATTAATAGACTGGGAGATCTTTAATAGGCCTAATAAGGGAGGCATGAATGTTGTCTCACACTTTGCCGTTAAGGCTGAATCTGACGGAAAGATCTTAGATGCCCGCATTTTAAACGGTGATCTGCCGCCTCCCTACATGGGTGATTTCAATAAGCCCATGTTCCAATCATTTGGCTTCGGGCCGCCGATAGGATATATGGCTGGTCTACCGCACTTTAGAAATTTCGAGTTTGAAGGCACGTATCCAATTGCGGAAATAAGGTTTTCAGATGAAGAGTTTCCGGGAAAAGTTAGGATGAGAGCCTTCAACCCGCTAATCCCGCTTAACGATTTAGACTCAAGCATACCGGCAGCCTTCTTCGAAATAGAAATCGGGAACACAAGTGAGCGGGAAATCACATATACTGTATGCCTCATCGTCCAGAATCCCCTTCCAACCGGAACAACTGTCAACGTTTATAGAGAAAGCGAAGGGGTTCATTTCATAAAGATGTCATCATCAAAGGTTAAGGAGGATGATCCGGAGTTTGGAGACTTAACAATAGCAACAGACTCTTCAGAAGTTAGCTACCAAGAGTATGGGTTTAGAGGATCTTGGTTTGATGGGCTATACGTCTACTGGAAGGATTTCACATCGCCTGGGAAGTTCAGGAACCGCAGATATCCTCAGCCCCAGGAAGGGATAAGGGATCATGCTATACTCGCAGCGCACTTAAGCGTTAAGCCTAAAGAATTCGGGAGAACCAGGTTTATAATAGCGTGGAATTTCCCAAACTGCTATAATTACTGGAACCCGGAGAGAGCTGAGAAACCAACTATATGGAGGAACTATTATGCTAAGATCTTTAGGGATTCCGTTGAAACTGCTTTCTACTGCCTAAAAAACTGGGATAGGCTTTATGAGGAGACATCTGCCTTTAGAGACGGTTTATTCAATTCAACGCTTCCACGCTTCGTGATAGATGCCGTCTCAGCAAACCTGTCGATTCTTAAGTCGCCCACTATTCTACGCCTAGAAGATGGTTCACTCTATGGTTTTGAGGGGTGCCATCCGAACTCCGGATGCTGCGAGGGGAGCTGCATGCACGTTTGGAGCTACGCTTATGCGCCCCTATTTCTTTTCCCAAAACTAGACCGGTCAATGTGGGATTTACACTATAAGCATGATCAGCGGGAGGATGGGCGTATAAGCTTCCGTTTACAGCTGCCGCTAGGCCGAGGTCAATGGGCTTTTCCACATGCCGCCGTAGATGGGCAATTTGGCAGCGTGATTAGGGCTTATGCCTACTGGAAGTTCACGGGGGATAGTGAGTGGCTTAAGGCAAATTGGCTCTCAATAAGGCGCTCCATTGAATACGCATGGTCTGAAACAAATGAGGACAAATGGGATTTCGATAAAGATGGCGTCCTAGAGGGCCGTCAGCATAACACGCTTGATATAGAGCTTTTCGGTCCGAATTCTTGGATGACAGGCCTATATCTCGCAGCGCTAAAGGCTGGAGCAGAGATGGCTGAGTATTTAGGCGAAAGGGAGAGGGCTGAAGAGTATAGGACGCTATTTAGTAGGGGTAAGCGCTGGGTTGAGGAGAACCTATTTAACGGCGAATACTTCCATCAGATCATTAACCTAAAGGATAAGTCGATACTTGAGAAGTATGCTTCCACTGATCCCTCTATTATAAGCGTTTACTGGGATGAGGAGCATGATGAAATAAAGTATCAGATAGGTGAGGGCTGCGGAATTGATCAGGCGCTGGCCCAATGGCACGCCAACATATGCGGTCTAGGCGAAATATTCGATGGGGGGAAGGTTAAGAGTGCGCTGAAATCAATCTACAAGTATAATTTTAAGAAGAGCATGCGGGGCTTCTTCAACCCATGCAGAATATTCAGCCTAAACGATGAAGCCGGAACAATAGTTTGCAGCTGGCCTGAGGGAAAAACCAAACCGATCATACCCGTCCCATACGCTGAGGAAACATGGTGCGGAACAGAGTATGCCGTTGCATCCCATATGATTCAGGAGGGGCTAATAGATGAGGGACTGGAGATATCTAAGGCCGTTAGAGACCGATACGATGGGGAGAAAAGAAACCCATGGAACGAGATCGAGTGCGGAAGTAACTATTCGCGGTCCATGGCATCCTATGCGCTTTTGCTGGCGCTCAGCGGCTTCAAATTCGACATGACAAAAGACAGGATAGAGTTTAATCCGCCAAGGATGGAGAATGGAGGCTTCAAGTGTTTCTGGTCCATCGGAACCGGCTGGGGAACATTTGAAGCAAAAACCGAAAAGGTAACAATAATAGTATATTATGGAAAACTCAGAATAAGAAACCTCAGCCTACCATTCCTAAAGGACGAGAAAATAAAAGCAGTGATCTTCGCCGAGAGAGAAGCCAAATGTGAATGGCTGAAGGATGGAGAATTAATTTTCACTGAACCGCTAATTCTCAGTAGGGGACAGCGCCTAACAATCCTGCTGTCTGCGGAAAATTAAAGATTTAGTCCACATTCTAGATACTCTTAAACATTTCCAATTTAGCATATATAGCACTACTTCCGTTGTTACTGTTTTTCTTTCACTGTTATTTCATACCAAATTGTCGCATATTCTGGCCTGATTGTGAATATTTTATATTTTCCGTCGCTTTGAACTGGGATGGATTGTTTTCTGTTCCCTTTGTTATCCAGCGCCCAAACTTCAATTTCCCCGTCAGATTGTATTCTTATTTTGGCTGGCACGCCCTCAGTTAATGTCGGAGGTTCTCCCCAATTCCTCCCACATGTTATTTTACCATTATATGTGCTTATTCTGGAAAGCCTAGTTGTTCCCCTGGCTAAAATTTTGCCGCCGGAGTACTCCATAACTCTCATATTGCTGTTAATAGTGTATCCTGCGGCAACCAAGAGAAGGCTTCTCCAATCTTCAAAGTTCTCTCCACTGGTGACGCTGAGGGTTATTACGCTCCATCCATCTAGAACCGTCATACCCGGCTCAATTACTAACCCGCCAAAATCATATTTTCCATTACCGCAGAAACCTATCAATGCCAAGCTTCTCGAGGTGTTAACTATTATCACTCCACCATTTTTTCTTGTAACATCCCATATTACCTGACCGTTGTCAGATTTGTAAACTGGCCCTTTCACATTAACCTCCTGCGGCACTAACGCATCGCTTGGTATGAATCCTTCCTCAACCATTAAGGCCACTCTGGAAACCAAAGGTATGCTGCGTTGCACTCCAACATGCTCCCCATCAACCAGCCTCCAAGCCCATGTTCTCCTTTCAGCGATGACGCCTATCTCGCCATCTATGTTAAGTAAGGCGGTTACAAGGTTATTTGCCGGATTAATGTCGCCCCTAACAAACATCATGTATGCCGGTATTAGGGTTGCCATCTTAACCGGATGTTGATCGACATCAAAATAGCCCCTGATCATTTTTGAATTCCAGTTATTTGCGCTTCCATAGTCGAAGAGGAAGATCCCATCCCAGTCCTGCAGTGCAGCATATGCCGCTAAAATTAACGCGGTTTCAGCATCATACATGTTCGGCGCGGGATGATTATATTCAGTTACGAAGTGAGGCTTTCCATAAACTCTCCTAAGCGCAATATCTGGAATCGTGCTTCTCTCCGGGTAATCCACCATAGGCTCATTCACAACATACCAGTTTTCTGGATCCCATGACGCCCCTGGGAATTCCGGATGATGCCAGTAATCATGCGTATCAACAATGTCTAGGCGGGATTGAATATTTACGGTGCTGCAGCTGGTTACGGTTCCTATAATAAGGGATTTAACTCTAATCTCCTCTTTCAGATATCTATACATGTCTTCAAAATATTTCTTCTCTAGAAGCCATAAGAACCTAATCCAATCCTTCTTTGCACTTGATGTTTTACTGTTAAATTCTTCGAGTGTAAATGTTTCTAATGTTCCATCTTCAAGCTTACCTTTCTCTAGGGCTCCCCAAGCCTTTTGAAGGTTCTCAGTTGAACCATACTTTTCCAGTAGGAAAGAATTCCATTTTTCTCCGAGGCTCTTCCTAAATATTGCTGGAAACCCATCGATTACTCCTCCAAGCCATCCCTGAAGCAGGCCTTGTTCATTAACTATTTCAACAATTGCAACGCTTGTTTCATCCGCATAGGTGGAATTAGTATACGGGTTATAATGCGTTAGAAGCTGCCTAGCATATTCCCTATGAAGATTGGTGACAGAATCGAAGAAAAAGCCTAAAATCTGCTGATCCTTCCATGAAACACTGTTTATTTCAGATGGCAATCCATCGGCACTGGATAGTTGTCTAGAAACCAGGAGGTTCAAGTCAACATATATGCCATTCTCCTTTAGCATCGCTATGAAATAATCCAGCCTGTCAAGCGCATTCTCATTTAGGCGCCTTGTTCCACCACTTAATGGGTCAAATATGTTAAAGCTCTCCCAAGGGGCATCCATATGATGGAAGCGAACCATGTTTATGCCAAATTTCGCAAGCCTAGCGGCTATTTTCCTAGCCTCATCTTTACTTGGAAATGCTGAGCTCCCGCATATGTTGACCCCCAGAAACTTTACGCGTTTACCGCCAACATAAAGATGCCCATCACTGCCAACGGTGACATGTCCAAAACGTCCAGCAGGCTTATCCAGAAGATCACTTAGGCTTACAAACGTACCTTCAGAATCGTCCCAAGGCAGATAAAACTCAAAGAGTTTTCCACCACCCTCCTCATATGCTGGTGCGGAAAAATAATAATTATATATGACCAAGGAAAGCACCCCAACAATCACTATGATGACAATAAATATTAAAACTATCTTAAATTTGATCTCATTTCTAATCATAGCAAGTTCCACGAGAAAAATTCATCTATTCAATATTAAAATTTTTATAGCTGTCAATCTTTTTCCGATTTCATTATAAAAAAGCGTATAGAGGAACATAAACTTCTTCTTCACCTGCTTTTCGTAATATTGCGCGCTAACTATATAAAGCAAAGAGTGGTAAATAAAGCAGTAGAACAGTATGTTAAGAAGTGTAATAAGATATTTCAATCTGAGAGGTTGAGTTCCTAGGTTCTAGGTAGGCAGGTCTGGTTTAAAGGTGAGTTCAAGTACGATTAAGAAAATCGATTTCCGTTTAGGTGGCAATTACCTCACACTTGAGGTTCCTCCCTTCTATGTCAACTTTGGGAAAAGGGCATTTAGCTCTATAATGGCAAGAAAAAGCATTATAAAGGAAGGCGTTGTTATATATATCTATATAACTAGACATAGGCAGATTGAAAAACTTTTACTTCTGAAAAGGTTACATCCAGATCTATTTCTGCCTGATGATCTTAAGGAAGCAGCATCAGCAATCGAAAAACTAAGCCCGGAAGAGTTTAATGGATTTGTGAGAACTCTGAATCTAGGAGATTTTATTGAATCTCTTAGGGATCTTGAGAAAACATGGAAGTATGGCGGGAAAGGGATCTGGCTGAAGAAAACAGGACCGTTCACGCTTTACATGATCATTATTATTAAAGAGGGCAGATGGACCGTCAGACCCGCAATCTCGAAGAAAGTTATAGAGGGCTATGGATTCGAGATACCCGTCGACACGCAGCTTAAAGAAGCCTTTATGAAGGAACTTAAGGAGGGCGAACTTGAAGAGATCCATGATCATGTTGAGACGCATCATTTCCACTTAACAGTTGAAAGTTTAGAAAGATGCGTGTATTTAGCGAAAAAATGGGATTACTACTTCTCAAATAAGAAACGTTGGAAACAAACAGTCTTCATCTTATAAAACCGATTTTCTAAGCTAAATTACGGATGCATACTGTATCTTCACAGTAGATTATTTTGTATCTGAGCCTCTTGTTTCATCTCCAATGGTGATATATTTGTTTGCGGATCTTCTCATCTTTTCCTAATCACTCTAATTCTTTCGATTTCGCGTTCGATTTTCTCAAGGCATGCTTCTCTTACAAATGATGATCGGCTTGGCCAGTAGCCTAGATCTTCAATGAGGTCATCGATCTCCTCTAGGACGGGTATTGGAACGGAAACGGCGCCGAACATTATTCGTGTTCTTCTTCCATAATCCTCAGTCTTTGAAACCCGCATATGGACTCGCCTAGCTATTTTAGCTTTTAAATTTTGTTTACGTTACTACCATATATATCTAACGGTTTTTTATCAGAAAAAAGCTAAAAATTTATAATTAATAACTAAAAAATAAACATGAAATTAATAATTAGCGGTATATGCAGAGTTCTCTTGGTTAAGTTTCTCTTTAACGTGCCATCGCTTAAATAGATGATAGATTTGCGATTAAAGAAACTTGCACGGTTTCAAAAATCAGTTACCGAGTATTTCTACATCATCCGGCCTTCTCTAAAAAACTTAGCAGATTCTAGGTATAGGGTCTCCTAGAGGTCTAGGTATGATTCTTCTGCCACCGATAACTGTTTGCATTGCAACCCCGCTGAAATCTTTCGTAGATTCGCCTATTATTTCCGCATATTTACCCTCACTCGTTTCCTTTAAAAGGTTTAATGCTTCCTCAGCCTTCTCCTTTACAACGCCTATGACTATTTTTCCCTCATTACCTATTTCTAGCGGATCTAAGCCGAGCATCCCGCAGGCGGCTTTAACCGAATCTCTAATTGGAATCTTATCCTCATAGATTAGTATGCCAACCTTGGATTTCTCGCTCAGCTCATTCAACGCATCGGCTAAACCGCCTCTAGTAGGATCTTTCATGGTGACAATGCCGCCAACCTCACCTAGGAGACGCTTTATCATCAGGTTTAATGGTTGAACATCGGATTTTATATCTCCACTGAAACTCAATCCCTCCTGGGCTGATAGAACCGCCAAACCGTGATTGCCTATTGTTCCAGAGAGTATTATTTTGTCTCCAGCCTTAAGATTTGAATCAAGTATCCAGCGGCTGCTGAAGTTTGCCCTATACTTCTTGACGACAGCAATATTCTTCTCGAGAGCATCTGTTCTTATGCCTATGCCGGAAGTGTTTATTATGCAACCGCCCATATTACCCTTTTCTACAACCTTGGTGTCCCCGGTGACAACAGCAACCCCCGCCTCAATGCATGTTTCACGCATGCTTCGCAGAATACGCTCCAAGTCATTTAATGGCAATCCCTCCTCAAGTATGAGTCCACATGCAAGCGCAACTGGCTCAGCTCCCAAAACAGATATGTCATTAACCGTTCCAGAGACGGCAAGGCGACCTATATCTCCACCTGGAAAAAATATGGGCTTAACCGCATGCGAATCGCTTTTAAGTACAATATCGCTGACAACAGCAGCGTCATCTAAGGCTTTAAGGGAGACTTCTCCTCCACTAAGATCTCCGAAGAGCCTCAAAATATACTTCTTAATAAAGTCATGCATGACCAGGCCTCCAGCGCCGTGTAGCATCGTTACATATTCTTCTCCCTCACTATGCATCTGAGCACTCATATAACTCTCCGCCTCCAAAATTGCTACTGTAAGTATTTAGATATTCAGATATTTTTAAATAAGGTTTAATCTAAACTTTTCCCATGCATGAATGGTCCTTGGCAGAAGCTATAATATCAGCGGTTTTCAGCATAGCCGAAAAGGAAAATTTAAGGGAAGTTAAAGAGGTACATTTAAGGCTGGGGGAGCTTCAGCAGATTGAGGTCGACATATTAAAGTTCGCCCTGCTAGAGATGAAAACAGGTAAGCTCAGCAACGCAAAGTTTATAATTAGAACGGTCAGAGCGAAATTCAAGTGCAGAGCCTGCAATCATGCATGGACCTTTAGAGAAATGAGAATTCCAGGTGACATAAGGGAATCAATTCACTTCATTCCGGAAGTAGCCCACGCATATATTAAATGTCCAGAATGCGGCAGCCCAGACTTTGATGTTATACATGGAAGAGGATTATGGATAACCAGCGTTAAAGGTGTAAAATAGCCTATGTATGATCCCAGGATAAGCATAATTGAGAAGAGGCTTAAAAAAATAGGTAAAGTAATCGCCATCTCAAGCGGCAAAGGAGGAGTTGGAAAAAGCCTATTCGCATCAGTCCTCGCTCTTGCGCTTACTAAAAAGGGCTTTAGAACAGGTCTCTTTGACATAGACTTCACAAGTCCAACAACCCATGTCGTTCTAGGTGCGGCAAACCTAAGCCCAAGAGAGAGTAAAGGCTTAATCCCTCCAAAAATACATGGTCTAAAATACATGTCTCTGGTTTTTTACATCGGCAACCGGGCTATACCTCTCAGAGGCGCCGACTTATCAAATGTTCTTGTGGAGACGCTGGCTACAACCTTATGGGGAAACTTGGATTTTCTAGTGATCGATATGCCGCCCGGCATGAGCGATCTACTACTTGATGTAATCAAGTACGTGAGTAAGACGCAATTTCTTATAGTGACAACACCGTCCAAAATGGCCTTCGAAACGGTGAGGAGGCTACTGAACCTTCTAAGGGACTTAAGGGTGCCCATACTAGGCGTGATAGAAAACATGAAGATGGATGATTCGAACTACATTGAACGCGAAGTTAAATCATTAGGCGAAAAATTTCTTGGAGAGATACACTTTGACAGCGGGCTTGAAAAGGCGCTGGGAGACATAAAAAGTCTCCTAAAAACAAGCTTCATGAACGAGATAGAAGAGTCAATACTGGCAAAGAACCCGGAAATAACATCTTGAAGGAAAAAGGCAAAAGAAAAAAATGTGGGCTTTTTTAGACCTGGGCTCAAAGGCTTTATGGCACACGTTTCCATATTGGCTCGCTAAATTTCTGCGCCTCTGGACCAAGTATTATCGGCTCTATGCCAGCTATCTCGCATAGATATTTCAATGCTCTAACATGATTTCCGGCAACACCAAGTATGTGGTTGCAAGGAAAAACCTCTATGAACTCATCGAAGCTGCAGTTCAATCTGGCATGAACATGAGGCCATGTTGGATTAGTCTGCTCATTTATTGCCCTGCGTTCTTCAGGATGCAGCTCAACAGCCTCGCCTAAAACAATAACCATGTATAACTTATCGTCCCAAAGTCCTAGGCGGGCGAATGTTATAGTTCCCGGGGCAGCGTCAAACTCGACGGATGCGCCTCCGGCCTTAAAGTAGTATTCCAGCGCAGGATGGAATGTCACCTTCTTAAAGTTCTCAGTTGGATTCATGCTTCTTGAAGCATACCAGCTGGCATGGTTGCCTGAGTTGCAGAAGTCCCATAGGTTCCTATCCGGGTGATATAGCCGAACGTCCATGAATAGAACGGGGAAACCTCCGCTTACATACTTAAGAATCTGCATCGTTAACGCTGCAAGTGAATCGGCCTCTGTTGAGCAGACCGTAGGCTCCTTAGGTCCATTCCAATCATATGGGTCGTTCATGAGCATTTCAGCAACATCAGTTATGCACACATGCTCAGAGAGCTCACGCTGCCCCTTAATACCGCAGAAGTCGAAACCCATCTCTTCATTAACTTTTCTCATCGCTAAGTAGAGGCGTACCTGCTTCTTCAAACTTTCAGGAGTAAGCATCTTCCCATCATACTTTATCCTATCACCAAGCATACCATGGAACCATTTAATTGCTTTTTCAACTTCTTCCTCTTTAACATCCTTCATCCTCTCAACCAGTAATAGCTGGTCAATCTGATAGACGGTTACGCCGAAGGTCTTAATAATCGGGACAAGGTGGAAATATCCAGTCTCCATGCCCATTGAATGACCGCCATACATACCGTAAACCTCATTTTGAATCGCTGTATATGCCTGGGAGGCCCTAACCCAATCAATCACCTTAGCCTGAACCTCTGGATCATTCATGTCGCCAACTATTCGATGGGTTCTTAAACCAGCCTGTCTCAGAGCGCCGTCAGTGGCGAGTAAACCGACATTGCCGGGGTATTTACCGCTGTTATTTGAAAGGCAAAGCACGGGTTTATCTCTGCCAATGCTGTTCAAAAATGGCCAAACCAGATAGGGAAAATCCCAAACGTAGAAGCATAATATTATCTGTTTGCAGTTCGCCCTGACCAGTTCCTCACCGACCTTCTGAGCCACCTTAACGGATGTTATTGTTCTAGAGCCAACAACAACGTCTGGAGATGTCCCATCGAAATTTTTAACGCCTCCGCGAATTATTTCGGACCATTTATGCAGAACCTCCATGCACTCTTTCTCATTTGCCTTCCACACGTTTTCTCTCTCATCATTTATTAAAGCTATTCCGATCGACGTGCTTTTCATATGAGATCCCAAAATATATATTTAGTTAAAAAGAATAAAAATATTTTAAAAGGTTTATATTAACCCCTTCGGGAAGGCTGAGCATTCTTTGGCAGGCCGAAAAATATTTGTTGTTGGAAACATATGCACCCTATGCGAGGAGACCTACCCTAGAAGCGCCCTTTACACATGCGATAAATGTGGAAAAATGTACTGCGGAAACTGCATCCTTTTTGAAAATGGTGAAAAGATATGCTTAAAATGCGCAGTAAAAGGCTTATTCAACCGTGCTCCAAAAAGCAAATATGCCTATCTAAGTATACTGCTTGTCAAAACATCTAGGTTTCGCAATAGAATCGCAATGAGATTCGCTGAAATCGAGGATATAATCGGCGATAAGCTACCAGATTCAGCCTACAAACATAAGCACTGGTGGAGCAACATTAGAAATCGCACACCCTCAGAATCGTGGTTAACAGTCGGATGGAGAGTGGAGGAGGTTAATTTAGAGGAGGAAAAAGTCACATTTGTAAGAGAAGAGAAACCATCCAAAGAAAAACCAGAGATTAAAGGAGGACGCAGAAGCCGCAAATCCACCTCGGAATTTAAGGCATTAGCCCTAAAAGCCAAAATCAGAAGAAAAATCCCAGCATCCAAGACTAAAGTGTCAATGCTTCAGGCGCGCCTAAAAAATATCGAAAGAGCCAGACGCGTAAGAAGACGTGGAAGCAGAAACCTATATGAAAGGAAACTTTACAGCGAAATATAGATGGCGGGTTGCCTAAAAGAAAAGGTAAATAAGTTTAACTCAAATTGTTGGATAAGGGATCGCGGAAAGCCTCAGAGAGGTGATTTCATTGGCAAAAGTTAAGGTCAAATATTTCGGCAGATTACGTGAACTCTTAAGTGTCAAAGAGGAGGACTACAATGTTGATGGGGCGACATTAGCGGATCTTCTTCTCAAGCATATACCTGAGAGGCATAGAGACAAGTCTCAAGAGTGGAAAGAAACTATTTTTGTAACAGTTAGGGGGGAAGTTGCCCTAAATACGGCTGGAACGCCAATGCTTAAAAACTACTTCATTCTAGTTAAGGGTAGAACCCCGAAGCTCACCTATAGGCTTGAGGATGGGGATGAGGTGGCAATTCTTCCGCCAGTAGGAGGGGGAACAAATGAGAGTTAGACTCTCAAAGAATCTAGGTGAATTAAACAGACTAATTGATGAGATTAAGGGATCATCTGATGAAGTGGGCGCAATAACAATTTTTATTGGTGTCGTTAGGGGAAAAAACGCGGGTGGAGAAAAGGTTTTAAGGCTTGAGTATGAAGCCTACGAGGATGTAGCGGTAAAAACTCTCGAAAACATAATTTCAAACATAAAAGATAAATATGGCATACTGGATGCCATTGTGGAGCATAAAATTGGGTCAGCGAATGCTGGGGAAGATACAGTGTATGCCGTAGTGGCATCTAAACATAGGGAGGAAGGCTTCAAATCTATAATCGAACTGATCGAAAGATTAAAACATGAAGTGCCAATATGGAAGAAGGAAATTACTGAGAAAGGTTCACATTGGATAGAGAACATTTAAAGCAGGGATTAGGGTATTACTACGGCTTTTATCAGCCCCTTTATTTTCATATCCACATCATTGAAGGCCCTATTTATTTCCTCAAGCGGATATTTATGTGTAATAAGGGGTTTCAATTTAATCTTGCCCTTTGAGAGTAGCATTATGCCTATCCGCATACCCTCCATGTAGACTTCAGATTCCCTTTCATGCGCATTTATCACGTCTAAGCCCTTCCAATTCCACACTTGCATATTTATTGAGCGTGATTCACCCACATGATATCCAAATATAACCAGTCTACCTCTAATCTTCACCATCCCAGTGGCCATATCCAATGGTGTCTGCTCTCCAGTAGCCTCTTTAACAATGTCCGCCCCTCTTCCATTCGTGATTCCCATAACATATTTAATCGTGTCAACCTCATGTGGATTAATCGTTAAATCAGCCGCCATTTTTATGCGCTCATCATTTATGTCGATAGCTACTATACTTGAGGGACTGCGTAAAGATGCTAACTGTATCAGCAATAAGCCCATAAAGCCGCATCCTATCACCACTACGTTATCGCCAAACTGGATATTCGATCTTCTAATTCCATTTACCGCATGCTATAGGTTCACCTAACGCCTCTCCGAGGAGAATATTATTAGCGATCTTAACAATGTTGCTCTTTTTTGCCTTTGCATACTCAGCGAAGCATCCGTTTTCGGATAGGAATGTTACATGATCCCCAACATTAAACCCGCCGACGTTTCTGTCAACTTCCTCAATTAAACCGCTCGGTTCATGACCAAGATATGATGGAAAAACCACATTCTTAAACTTACCATTCCACAAGTAAAGTTCAGAAGTGCAAATTCCACACGCCTTCACATGCATTAATGCTTCATCCGCCTCTAAACTTGGTATAGAAGCCTCTTCTATCATAAAGTTTTTAACACCCCTTAAAACAGCCATTTTCATAGAATTTCCCTTCAACATTCTCTTTTAGAAGGTTAACGCTGAAAAAGCATTTAACTTTATTGCCCTTAAATTTAATGATTGAACTTGAAAAATTAATGAAAAATGTGTGGAAGCTAAGAAGCCACGCTGCTATTTATTTAGGCTTCTTCGATCAGAAAGACGTAGGAGCCTGATCCAATGCTGAAAATTATATGCTTCTCTTCTCTTCTTCCAGAGATTATCCCTGGAACACTCTCAAAAAAGGCGTTGTCCCTCCAAATCACTTTTCCTCCTTCCTTAACTATCGGATTAGTTGAGCCCATTGTTGGGATGTAGACCTCAGCTACGCTATTTACTGGTACAGTAACCTCTAGGGTTAGCGAGTTTCCGCCCCTAACCCACCTTGATATTACCAGTCCACGGATTGTTTTTAGCGATGCGCCAGCGTGAGTTAAATCGCCGACTAAATGAGGTTTTATAATTATTTTTTCAAAACCTGGATGCTCTGAATCAACATTTATACCGGCCAATGCCTTATAGAACCATGCGTCAACACTGCCAAACATTATGTGATTATGCGAGTTCATTCCCGAATCAGCCAGATACTCCCATCTTTCCCAGAGTGTTGTCGCACCTTCTTTAATCATATATCCAAGGCTAGGATAAGTTGTTTGAGACATGATTTTGTAGGCTACATCAGCATAACCATACTTAGTTAATGTTTCTAGAAGGTATCTTGTTCCAATAATGCCAGTATTAACGTGATTGTCATAGGTAATCGTTATATCGTTCAGCAGTCTCTTTAGGGCATCTTCAACCTTACTTAGCGGAACCATCTCTAAATACAGTGGAATTATGTTAGCAGTTTGACTATAAAATTGACTAGATACATCGCCTAAAATGCCCTTCAAAGGTAAGTAACAGTTATGCTTCTCTGAGAAGTATTCCCTATTGAAGCCTTCTTTAATTTTTTCAGCAAGCTCAACGTATTTCTTTTCATCCTCAGTTTTTCCAAGGATCCGAGCAACCTTAGATAATAGCGATGCATCTTCATAGTAGCAGAGTGCTGAAATAACTTCGCCAGGAGTCTCCATGGATTTTATATGTCCCGGTGGGCACCAATCGCCATACTTGCTGAACTTAAGAACATGGTTTTCCGCTTTTGTACCTAGAAAATCAACCCATCCCTTCATGAGTTCATAGTTTTCCTCAAGTATTCTCTTATCGCCGTAATGCAGATAGAGCAACCATGGAATAACTATGCAAGCCCTTCCCCAAGCTGGGTCGGCTGGATATAGGCTCCAATATGGCGGAACAACATCTGGTACACTTCCATCCTCTTTCCGCGCAGCCTTTATATCCTGGATCCATTTCGTGTAGAAGGCTGCCATATCAAAGTTATATATCGCCTCTTCAGCTGAAAGCTGAGCGTCGCCCATCCAACCCATTCGTTCATCTCTCTGCGGGCAGTCAGTTGGAATGCTCATTAAGTTACTCAGCTGCCCCCACAAAACATTCTTATGTATATTATTAAGCAGCTGATTTGAACATAAGAAACCCCCAACAGGCTTAACATAGCTGTGAACAATAACTCCTTGAAGACTGCTAATTGTTGGCGTGCCTGGAAATCCAGTAATCTCAACATATCTGAAGCCGTGGTAAGTAAACCGCGGCTCATAAACCTCTACACCCTCCCCCTTAAGAATGTAGATTTCCGTAACCCTTGCGTCTCTAAGGTTCCTAGTATTTATCGTCCCATCTGGATTGAGGGCTTCAGCATATCTAAGCCTAACCTCAGTCCCTCTAGGTCCATTGACAGTTAATCTAACCCATCCAGTAAAGTTTTGTCCAAAGTCAAACACGTAAACGCTGGGCTTCGGATTGGTTAATCTTACTGGCTGAAGCATGCCGACAATTCTTATTGGTGGAAAAGTTGCTTGCGAAAGCATTCTTCCGCCAGGCGCCTCGGCCATTTTGGTTTTTTCCCACCCTTGATCATTGTAGCCAGGAGCATCCCAACCCTCCTTCTCAAGCCTGGCATCATACGTTTCACCATCATATATGTCATTGTCCACTATGGGGCCTTTGGAAACCATCCATTCCTCATCAGTTACTAGGACTTCGTGGCTTCCATCGATAAACTCTATTTTCACTTGCGCTATGGCCCTAGGCTCACCATAATGTTTGTGAAATGGTCTTCTTTCAGGCTTAACATTATAACGTCCATTGCCAAGCATTATGCCAATAATGTTTTCGCCCTCTTTCAAGAACTCAGTTATATCATAAGTTGAGTAAAGCACAATCTTCTCATAATCAGTCTGCCCTGGATCAAGATATCTATCTCCTATCCTTTTGCCATTAATCCGTAGTTCATAATAGCCTAAGCCGCTAACATAAGCTCTAGCTAACCTAACCGTTTTGTCCAGTCTGAATTTTCTTCTGAGCAATGTTCCGCCAGTGATCCACTTAGCCCTCCAATCTTCCTGTTTAAGTAGGCCCATCTCGAAGGTGGCAACCTTACTGTAAGGGCTAGCTTGATCTTTGTCATCCCACCAGCGAACTTTCCAATAATAGATTTTTCCACTTTCCAGCGTTTTCCCAGAGTACTCCACATTTACAGATTGATTAGAGCATACTTTTCCGCTATCCCACATGTCGCCAATGTCCCTAGCTATATTCTCCATTGAGGATGATACTAATATCTGGTATGCTGATTGCTTGCGTCCACGTTCTTCATGTCTTAAAACCCAAGAAAACCTAGGTCTAGAAACATCTAAGCCAACAGGATTAACACAGTACTCACAAAGAAGATCAATCGGGCTTTCCGGACGAGGCTCCTTTAGGCTATTCCCCAATTTATATTCCTCCAAAAATAGATCTGACCGTAATAATATAAGATTTTGGAGACTTATACGTCAGAAAGGTGAAACGGACTAAAAACTTATGCATCGCCTAATGATGGTAAATTCAGCATTTTAATCATTTACCTTCTAGGTGATTGAAATGCGCATTAAGGAGTTTGAGCATGTCAAGCTGATCCGCAATTTCGCTCATAATGTTATGCGAGTAAAGCAATCTCAAGTTGAGTTAAAAATTATAATATTATTTTTTAAAGCCACATGTATTGCTCCATTGCCTCTATAACCGCCTTTATATTTCTTAGTGGCGTCGGTGGATGCACTTCAGATTCAATCATAAGCCCACCCTTCTTCATAGCCAGTTCCTCCACAACATGCTTAATATGGCTTTTAATTTTCTCCGTAGTTCCGAAGGGCACTAAGTATTGCCTATCAATATCTATGTCTATGCATATCTTTCCCTTACAAACACTCTTTATGTTTTCTATGCCATTAACTCTGTCCTGTATGTTGAGGATGCTTGCACCGGTCTCTATCAGCTGATCTAAAACTTCAAGGACATGTCCATCTGAATGCAAATATACATGGGAACCGCCTTCTCTTACGTGTCGAAATATCTCACGATAGCTTAGATATATGAATTCCTTAAATGCCGTTGGGCTTATGGGCATCCTCGTTTGGGTTCCCAAATCATCCCCAAAATATACCACATCTATTTTACCCCACTTAAGAAGGTTCTTGACAAGATTTAGAATGTATTCTGTTAGCCCCTCTATTAAGTCATAAATATGTGAAGGTTTAAGAACAAAATCTTTCATAAGATTCCTGAAACCCCTAAGATAATAAAGTCTCTGGAAAAAGAAACCATGCATTAACGATACATGAATTAGGTTTCCCTCAGATTTCATCCTGTCCAAATTCTCATAAATCATATTCCAAGGAGTTATTTTATCCGAGCCCTCTGCTGGAAGCCCGCTATCTGGATCTGGAAACTTGTAATACCTAAAGAGATTCCAGTCCTCGAGCGGGTGTCTTATAACTTGTCCTTGGTAGCCTTCTATATTAAAACTCCATATGCATCCAAATGGATCTGTAAGTGTGCGGTTAATTCTCAGAACGCCTTTTTCGACGCCATACTTTATGCTTCCCGGTTTAAATTCGGGGAAAACAAGCCGATGCTGCAAAGCTATTTTCTCAAGTTTTTCCCTATAAGTATTCCATACGGGCCAAGTTATCAACAAACGGCATGGCACATATTCTGGACCCCTAAACTCAACGCTTCTCAAATAATTCTCTCTGTAGGATAAGGGATTATTTAAAGAGAACATGAGAGAGAAATATTTGGGAGAATTATTTAAATCTAAATCTCCAAAATCATCTTTTAGTATCGTAAATTTTTCAGCTGAACAAATAATATAAATAATGCTAATATGCTGATTCTATGAATGAGTTATAGTTTAAAGCCTTAGATGAAGAATGAACAATCTTAAAAAGTCATATTTAGGAGATAAGAACGTGATTAGAATCGGCATTTTAACACGTAATGAAAACTCATGGTGCTCAGCCCAGCTTAAGGAAGCCATCATAAAGCGCGGTTTCCATCCCGTATGCTTTAGTTTTCCAAACATTGTTGCTAGAGTCGGACTAAAGCCTAGATTCTCATTAGACGAGATTGATCTTTTAAGAGAGATCAAAGCCATAATAGTGCGTCCAATAGGGCGCGGTTCACTTGAGGAAATAATATTCCGGATGGATATGCTGCATAGGCTTAAGAGACTCGGGTTATACATTTTAAATCCTCCATTAGCAATTGAACGTTCAGTTGACAAATACTGTGCCCTATCGCTTCTTGAGGAAGCTGGTTTACCAGTTCCACGGACCGTTATTACGGAGAAAGCTAGTAACGCTAAAAAAGCATTTCATGATCTTGGCGGTGATGTTGTTATTAAACCAATTTTCGGATCACGGGGAATAGGCTCAACAAGAGTGTCAGATCCAGATGTTGCCGAAAGAATCTTCAGAGTCCTTGAATTTCAACATCAAGTAATATATCTGCAAGAATTCATTCCGCATGGAAACTATGACCTCAGGGTTTTCGTGCTCGGCGGCCGGGTTATAGCATCCATGAAGAGGGTTTCCGATTTTTGGAAAACTAATGTCAGTTTGGGCGCTAAGCCAGCCATATATGAACTGACTAAGGAGATTGAGGATTTAGCCATAAAAGCCGCTAAAGTAACTGGCTGCGAGATGGCTGGCGTCGATATATTGGAAAGCGATAGGGGCCCGTTGATAGTGGAGCTTAATAGCCAGCCGGGATGGAGAGGCCTGCAAACAGTGGCAAACGTAAATGTAGCTGATGAAATAGTAGGCTATGTGCTGAATAAATTAAGAGAAAGTGAGAAAAGTTGATGGAGAGATCGGCCGTTATACTTGCAGGTGGCGCTTCGCAAAGGTTTGGAATCGATAAGGCACTCGTGGAATTAGCAGGCAAACCATTAATACTACATGTCCTTGAGAGGATTGAAGAATGCGTCGATGAAACGATCGTTTGCATAAGATCCAGCGCTCAAATATCACTTTATTCACAAATGCTCTCAGGTAGATCAAAAATAGCCGTTGATCCGGAGAGCTTTCCGTCATGCCCGCTTACAGGCGCCCTAACCGGATTAATGAATGCGCATGGCAAATGTTCCATTCTGTTGCCATGCGATACACCCTTCATTTCAAGGAGGCTTGTGGACTTACTGTTCGATATAGCCAATGGGGTTGATGCAGTCATACCAAGGTGGCCGAACGGTTACATAGAACCCCTGCAAGCAGTCTACGAGACTAAGTCTGCTTTAATGGCTGCTGAAGATGCCCTTAAGAAGGGCGAGTACAGAATGCAATCCATGCTCTCGCTTCTCAAAAGAGTTCGCTACTTATCAACGTTAGTCATTGAGGAAATCGATTATAAACTACTCACCTTCTTCAATATTAATACTCAGTTGGATCTTAAAAAGGCTGAGGCGCTGATAAAAAGGGGTATGCGAGATAGATTAAAATCGCAAAGATTCGGCTAGAAAACTCCCGATTTTAACTGTAAAGTATTAATTACCTATATAAAGAGGTCTTTTTCCTTAGATCTTATAAGGTCCTTAGCTGTTGCATCTTCGGATATTTCATATGGATAGCCTCTGATTATGGCCACTGGCACTCCCTCATCAGCCTGACCTATTACAAGCTCCGCTGCACATGATAGTTCATCGGCTATGGCAGTTTGTTTAACCTTAAGCACATAACCGAACAAATCTTTTTCTCCCCTTCTATCGCGGATGGGCTTAATCCCAGCCACGCCGATAGCCACGTTTATCTCGCCATTTCTGAGGGGCCTGCCATGCGTATCAGAAATTATTACCGCCACATCTCTACCGGAAATCTCCTTTATTCGCTGCCTTATTCTGCGAGCTGAGAGATCAGGATTTTTTGGCAGTGGAGTAACGTTTCTCTCCCCCGGAACATTTGATCTGTCAACGCCAGCATTTGCACATACGAAACCATGCTTTGTTTCAGCAATTATATGTCCACCACCTATTCGCACAATGGATTTAGACTCTCTAAGAATAACCTCAACCAGAGCCGGGTCTTTACCAGTTTCCTCAGCGACATTCTTCGCAAACTCTGATGGAATGACTTCATCAAGATTTATTACATTTCCCTCAGATCTTGAAACGATAACATGTGTCACAACTATTATGTCTCTTTCCTCTATCGGCGTCCCCTGCTTTACGGCAGCCTCACATATGAGGCTGCCCAGATCATCGCCATCCTTAATGATTGGCAACCCGATAACAGGAATAATCTTAACCACATGCATAACTAGGATCTCTGCTGAAACAATATAAAAACTTTCTCAACTTAACTTTTAAGTTGAAACTATATTAACAAGATTGATAAAAATATTAATATGAGTTTAATGTCTAGAGGGTTAGATCATGCCATGCATCGTTGTAGTTTGCGGTTTTTTTGGCGACACTGGTAAGGGAAAAATAATCTCTTATTTGGCATTAAAAGACAAAATTAGCGTCGCAGCAAGGGCTGGAGTAGGACCTAATGCTGGACACACTGTGGTTTACGGTGATAAAACCTATAAAGTTCGTATGATCCCAAGCGCATTTATATATGAGAAGTGCCGCTTGCTAATAGGACCAGGGGTGCTTGTTGATCCAAACGTATTTTTAAGCGAGGTTGACCTCACTCATGCTGGGAATAGGGTTGGGCTTGATCCGCAATGTGCCATAATCGAGCCTAGGCATATTGAAACCGACAGATCGGGGCATTTAGCATCTGAAATAGGGACAACTGGAACGGGCACCGGTCCATGCAATGCGGATCGTGTGCTGCGAAAAGCTAAACTTGCAAAAGATATGCCTACATTGCAGAGTTTTCTCACGGATGTGCCCTTTGAAGTTAATGCTGCTATTGACGGTGGGGAGAACGTTTTAATTGAGGGGACTCAGGGAACATATCTATCTCTTTGGCATGGAACATACCCATACTGCACATCTAAGGATGTAACTGCATCATCGGCATGTTCAGATGTTGGCGTTGGACCTAAGAAGGTTGATGAGGTGCTAATTGTATTTAAGGCATTTGTAACAAGGGTCGGTGCAGGTCCGCTTCCGGGCGAAATTTCATGGGAGGAGGCTGAGAGGAGGGGGTGGACCGAGATAGCTGCGGTTACTGGCAGAAGGCGTAGGGCAGCTCCATTTAATTTCGAGCTGGCTAAGAGAGCTGTGATGCTGAACAGCGCAACGCAGGCGGCTATAACAAAAATTGATGTTCTATTCCCAGAATGTAAAAATGCAAAATCCTTCAGCGACCTATCTTTGGAGGCGAGGGATTTCATTAGAAAAGTGGAAAAGGAAATATCGATTCCTGTAACGCTGATCGGCACCGGTCCTGAAGTATGGGACGTGGTTGACAGAAGATTTGAGTAATAGTAACCTTTATTTAGTGGGTTTAATTAGGTCAAAAAGATTTTTAAATTGCCTCTATATAGCATTTATAGTCCTTGTTTAACATGCATGTAGATTGAGGGAGTGAATGATTACGTTTAACTTAGTGACAGTTGAGGATACGATTCGCATACCTCCGGAGAAATTTAGTGAACCGCTTCATAAAGTTGCTTTAGAACAGCTAAAACTGAAATA
>JAGTRG010000017.1:314-21921 GCA_018396435.1 Candidatus Bathyarchaeota archaeon | reverse complement strand
AGTTAAAGTTATTTTAATTAAAGATTGAGCCTCCCCATTTTCAGGATATTTTCCATTGAATTTATTGGAGGCTGAATTACGCTAGAAATGGAACTTAAAAAGACGATGAAAACCAGTTTTGTAAGGGATTAAGCCGTAAAACATCAAAAGTCTTTTATTGAGAGGACTTTTACGTAGCCTCCAACCCTACTTCTAATATCTTTATCCTCTGTTACTAGGGGCACATTTCTACTCTTAGCTAGAAAAACGTATGAGGCGTCATAGAATGTTAGGTTCAGATTTTCAGCTATTTCCGCTACATCGGCTTCATTACACCCCATGTCAAGCATCTCCATCAGGTTTAATGCCCTCTTTACAATTTCCATCAACTTTCTACACTCGTCTCTTCCTAAATCTTTTATGAGCACACTTCTCTTCCAAACCAGATTTCCAAGCTCATATTTGGCTAGATCCAGCGTATAATTTCCCGCAAGAACTGATATTTTATCCTCGAGTATGGCTTCAAATATAGATGAGGAGTCAAACGCGAAACTCATCTACTCATCCTATCCTCTCTAATAGACTTAACAACATATTCCGTCGATATTTTGTTTAGAATTGGTTTAGCCTCCTCAATCCTCCTCCTTAAATCCTCTATTTCCCTTTTTCTCAACTCCTCGATTATAGCATTCTTGAGGAGCTGCGATGGTTTTATGCCAAGCCTCTCAAGCCTCTCTTTAACCTCACGTGGAATTTTCACCGAAACTGTAACATACCTACTCATGTAACCACCGTATATGACTACCTAATTAGAGTAATATAAAGTTTACCTAAAAATCTAATACAATGAAACTCTGAACATTATAAGGCGTCGAGAGTTTTGTACAGGCTTGAGTTTATTTAAATAGCTGAGTAAAAAGTAATTTGTATGCAAACAATAAATGTAAGAGATGATGCAAAGATGGAGGAGATTCTGAATTCTCTTAGAAGAGCTTCAAAAGAGTTAAGTGACCTATTAAATGGCGGGCTCGCTGGATTGGCCCTTTTCGGGAGCTGGGCGCGCCTCGAAGCCGAGGAAGATAGCGATGTGGATGTTTTCGTGGTTGTTGATGGCCACATTGATTTAGATTTGCGAGCCAAAATATACCGTGTTCTCTCCAAGCATTTAAGGAGACCTATTACCCTAGTTACAGCTTCGCAAAGAGACCTATCCTCCGAGAGTTTAGAGTTAACTCCCTTGCTGGTCAACATTATAGCTGACGCCATAATCATCCATGACAGGAACGGATTTCTGGAATCCATAGTCAATTTGGGCCGTAGGCTGATTGAGAAAGCTGAAATAATCAGATATAAGACGGCTGACGGAAAGTATGGATGGGCTAGAAAGAATGGTAAACCCCTATCTAAGGTGGAACTAGAGAAATGATAATAGATCCCTCCAATGAAGTTAAATATAGACTTAAGCTGGCTGAGCGTTACCTTATAGAGGCACGTAGAGCTTATAGGCGAAGAGATTATAGAGAGACAATCTCATACTCGCAGCTGTCAGCTGAAAACTCAGCTAAAACTATAATTGCAGTCTTTAGAATCCCAAGCTGGAGCCATGACCCCTCGGGGGAACTTTTAGATCTCTTGGAAAATTTACCTGAAAACATTAGGGAAAACACGATTGAAATCGCTGAAGCCGCTAGGGCATTAGCTCCTGAGCATGGAAGATCAGTTTATGGCGAGCCGCTTAGAGGCTTAACACCTTGGGACATCTACAACAAGGAGGACGCTGAAAAAGCACTAAAACTCGCAGAGAAAACTTTTAAGAAAACTATTGACGTGCTCAATGGACTCAAAATTCTTTAAACTAAAAACCCATTTACGCATGCGTATGCTGGACAAATTCATTTTTAGTTTAGTAGATAAAAAATGGCGCCAGAGGCGTTAAATGTAAATTAGAGAAATCAACAAAGAGGGTTCGGCAACTTATGGTTCTCTGTCTGAGTTGCGTAAGGTTTAAAGGTCAATACTTGGAAGTGGGTTGTTAGGCTTAAGGTATGCTTGAGTTTCTTTTATAAAGGTTAAGCCTAGGCGCCTAATGATGGAGAAGGTTAGTTAAATTCTGAAGCCTGTTCACATACCTGCCACAGCAGCCTAGCTGGGTAATCTCGGTCGCCACCTCCGCTGCAATTAAACAATTAAGATCTCAGCTACTTGGTATTTAAATGAAAAATCTCTGCAGCGGAGAATCTCAACAAACCAAACACAAAAAAATTAAAATAAGAGACGTAAATCTCTCCCAAGAGAAGCGAAAACTTTTACTGTCCCTATTCGCATTTCTGATAGAGTAGTGGTTGATGAGTATTGGAGTCTTTGAAGAGGGAGTTTCTGGATCTTCTCGATAGGGATGTTGAGTTTCGTTATGCTGTGGCCGGCTACCTGGGACTCTCTGAGGCACTGAAGAGGCTTGACGCATTAGCTGAAGAGCAAGTTAAGCTTAGAGAAGAACAGACTAGACTAGCTGAGGAGCAAGTTAGACTTAGGGAGGAACAGACTAAAATATGGGAGGAGATAAAGGCAATAAGAGAGGAGCAGACTAAAATATGGAAAGAAATTGAGGCGTTGAGAGAGGGCCAAGCCAGGATTTGGGAGGAAATCGCCAGAGTTTGGAAGGAGATTAAGGATCTAAGGGAAGAGCAGATTAAGCTCAGGGAGGATATGAGGGAGGGTTTTGAGTCTATGAGGAGGCATATTGATGCTTTAGGTGCCAGGTGGGGTATTATCAGCGAGTCTGCTTTCAGAGAGGGTCTTAGAGGACTGCTTGAGAAGGAATTCCGCTTTAAAATTGAGAAGTGGGTTAGATACGATAGCGAAGGGTTTGTCTATGGATACCCGAGCCATGTTGATATTGATGTGGCAATGCGCGATGAGAAGGTAGTGTTAATTGAGGTTAAATCGCATGTTGATAAGGAGGACGTCTACAATTTTAGGAGAAAATCTGAGTTTTACAGGATTGCGGAAGGCAGGGAGCCGACAAGATTAATAATTGTGACGCCGTACGCTGATGAGGAAGCTCAGGAAATAGCAAAACAGCTAGGAATAGAAGTGTTCACGAAAGTTTAATATTTATATTTATTGTACTAAACCCAATGTCTTACTTCGGTTTTAATAGCCGCTATAATTCGATGACTCAACAGAAAAATCAACGTAGCTTACAATGGAAGTCATCCTTTAATAGCCAAGATAAAATGAACTAATATTTTATCGTAAAATTATTTAAAGTGCAAGCTTATGGTCCATGTGCTAGTTTAAATTGCGAATTCTCCTAACAGCTTAGCGAGTAAGGCGACATTTGTCTCCAGATTAAGAACACAGAGTTAAAACATGTAGGAAGGCTTCATAACTCATTTTTTCATCAAGCCATAAACCACTAGGTGAGCGGTGAAATGCAAGGTCTAGATATATGCGCAAGAATAATCACATTTTGGTTTCATACGCCATTATTTCATGTTCACTCCTAGCTTTCACAGCTCTCCCTAGTCTAGCTTACGGCGTTATAAGCGATGCCTCTTATGAGATGCTGATAATCGGCCCTGAATCATACGTGGATGAAATTCAGAGGTTCATCGACTTCAAAATGAGCCGAGGTATAGCTGCCCTTTATTTTTCAACAGAGTTTATTAATAGGAGCCTTCAGGGGTCGGATATTGCCTCGAAGATCCATCATTTTGTCGCCCGTGAATACGAGCAGTCGGGGATCAAATATTTGCTGCTTGTCGGAACCTACGAGCAGGTTCCCACCAAGTATGTTTATTCTCCGAGCAGCGAGTTTGATGTCGCCGACTTTAACTATAAGCCAACAGACTGGTACTACGGTGTACCAGACTGGGATGACTCAAAAATAGGGTTACTGGGGGGCAACATCCCAAAGATCGCTGTTGGAAGGCTGCCCATAAATAATGAGGAAGAACTGAATCAAGTTATCTCTAAGATGATTTCGGTGGAGAAAGATTTTAACTGCGGCCCACTCCTCATTTTTGATGGTTTAAATGGCGCTCTTAACTCTTTTCTGGGCTTATTCAGCACCCATCGCTATGTGTCTGATGGTAACTTAACAGTTTCTATGATAAATCGCATATTGTCAGTTGAAGAGGCTGGCTATATAGTAAGCTATACGCATGGAAGCCCGGACGCCCTCTGGACGAGAACATCTGAAGGCAAGTGGAAAACATTAATAACATGTGAGGACGCGAGAGCAATAAATAAGACGTACGGCGTTCACTACTTAATCGCGTGCTTCGCCGGAGCCCTTGACCTTGGAAATGAGAGCTTAGCCCGCGCGCTCATAACGTCACCGGCGGGTCCAGCTGTTGTCATAGCTAGCTCACGCGTTGAGGTATTTGATATTCAGATTTCCTCAAAATTCTGGGGTTTCCTCTTTAAGACCGGGGATGTTGGGATGTCATTTATTGACGCTTTGCAATTGTATCTATGCGATCAAGAAGTTTTCTCATCAAGTGAGCGGAGATTCCAAAAATACAATCTCTATCTAACCAAAGTTATATATGGAGATATTTCTTGGAGGATCGTTGAAGATGCAGAAGATGACATGTATGATCTCTCTGTTCATTATGCCCAACCAGAATCCCATTTAGAAACTTCTTTTAACGTCGACGAAGCACCATCTTTAAGCAAGATCGATGAGGAAATTATTGTTTTGTCATCAATATTTTTGCTTGTTCCTTTGCTGCTTTATTATTTTTTAATCCTACGTAGGTAGAATAGCTTCAATTACTATTAATATGATGCTGATATTATGCCCTAGCAAGCAGTTTTTATGCATGACAAACAGAAAAATAATAGGGGGTTTTAAGATTCCCCTAAAGGTGCCTCTTTTCGGCGTTGAACTTTCCTTACGACGGCTGCTGTTACGAGAGCGAACATTATAGCCTCAAATATTAGGAAAATCACTGCCCAGTTGGTGAAATCGAGAAGTTCATTTATGTTTATGCCGTATCCCGTCGCTATAATGATGCTTACTATCGCGGCAACTATTAGCGCGACGGCTGAGACTATAATCCCTGATGCGGCTGAGCGCCTCTTCTTGCCGTTACTTGCGCGTCTTCTAGCTGAGATTACGCAGAGAAGCATTGATATTAGCCCGGCAACTACTGAATATGGAATGGATTCCGCCACCGGATTAACCTTAAAGAATACAGCGTTCAGATCTCTCGGCGAAAGCATTGTGAAAGATATCGTCCTGTTCACCGCTTGGAGATGTCCCACCCACTCCTTGAATATTGCCCAATCTCCATGCCCTATCTTGTTTGGCGTGGAAACGGTTAATGCTAAGTCGGTGCCTTGCCTAAACCATTCCTGAATTGAAGAGGTCGGCGTTAGCTCGCGTGTGATTAAAGCTCTGGATGAAATTGCAACTGTTGCGGTGAATGGATCGCTTACTCCGGCAGCGTTTACATTTAAGAGGTACTCAGTATCATATAGAACTGCGACATCATGAGGCTTCTCAACTATGAATGACATGTTTACGTCGTATGTGAATATCTCGCCGTCTAGGGCCCAGCCTGCGAGTACGTATCTAATACCTTCAACCCCTGGCACGATGATCGGCGCCGGACCGACTGTTATATGCTCGCCCTCTGGATAATACATGCCAAATACATCCATGCCTGGTGGAAGAGTCTCTGGGACTCCTGGGACCCGAAGGATGTATTTATTCGGTAATGTTGTATTAAATGTTACCAGATATTGTGTTTCCCATGAAGCGATGACGACGGATGGTTTAGTTATTAGGATTGCTCCTTCAGGTTCAAATATGCTCACATCGCCATACCATTTAAGGAAAACTCTGAGAGTTCTATTTCCATGGTCTACTGGTGTTGTCACGCCAAATCTGGCTTCAGAGTTGAACGGGTACCAGCCGCTTCCCCGGGGGCTACCGTAATCGCTAACAACTAAGAGATAGTATAGCGTTTGATAATTTCCTGTAATGTTTACTGGCTCAGTAACCGTTATTGGTGAATTTGGCCCTATGACATCTTCAAGTTTAAATTGCTTACCGCTGATAATGCTTGAAACAACATCTCTATATGTATAGCTGACTGAAGAGCCGTAGTCAACCCATAGGGTGAATGGTAGATCCTCCAATTTCTTCTCCGAGCCATTAACAGTTACAACTGCTTCGTTGGCTGACTGGTCTAATCCCATCTGGTTAAAGATCACCCTATATTGGATAATCCAGTTTGCTACAGCGGTCTTAGGAGCATCCATAATTATCGGATTGCTTACCAGATCAGTTCCAGACGCATCACCCGACCAACCTGTGAAGACGGCGTGCATTCCAGTTGTGAGATTAACTATTCCGGTGGCCAAGCTTGCATACGCCTTGTCGCCAGAGTCATACCAGCCTTCGCCGCTCGGCGTATCATACGGCGATATAACCATTAAATAATATTGCGTTTTATAGGTTGCATTCACTAATCCACCCTCTGATGGAACAATTATTGAACCGCTTCTGGCTGTGGATAGACCGCTTGTTGAAACCCAAATGTAGCGCTTACCCGAGCCAGCGCCTACGTAGTCAGTCCAAGCGAAAGAGTGGCTTGAGCCAACATCCCAAGTGAAGCTGACTGGAAGACTTAAATAGCCATAGCCTGCACCGTCAACAGATAACACGATGCCTGACACGTCTGAATCCATCCCACTTACTGAGAATGTTACTGTTGTTGTTCTCTGCAGCCGCATTGTTATCGAGCCGCTGCCGCTGACGGTTGCTGTTGTAGAGCTGGATGTCTGTGATGCGACGCTTACTCCGTCGCTCGCCTCCCAGCCTAGGAACCTATATCCGCTCGGAATCGTCCCCACTGAGAGCGAATATGAGCCAGCTGCAACGCTAGTTGACTCACCGTGTGAGTAGCTTGAGCCCGCAAAGACTAATGTCGCTCCGCTAACGGCGCTGCCTGCATCATCGAGGACGTAGAAGTTAATGATATGTGTAGTATATGTTACGACCGTGATTGTAAGAGTGTATGCCGCCGACTTAGATACTCCGCCTCCCGAGCCGGTTATCGTAATCTCATATGTTCCAGTTGGCGTTGATGTTGAGGTGCTTATGGTCATGATGCTCGATGCACTAGTTGAGCTTGGGCTAATGGTCACGCTGCTTGGGCTGAATGATACAGATGCACCGCTCGGCAAACCAGATGCTGAAAGGCTTATTGTCTTAGAGTTGTAGCCGCTCAGGTACGTGGCCGTCACGGTTGCAGATATGCTTCCCCCTTGAGTCACGGAGCCGCTGCTAGGTGAAACAGATATTGAGAAGGTGAAGAAGTAGGCTGTCTGCGTTATTGGCGCGTTCATCATCACAGAGGCTGAGCTTGATGAGCCATTGTAAGAGCCCAATCCTGAACCGGCCCAGCAGTCGAAGGCGTAGCCTTCGGAAGGCGTAGCGCTTATCAAGACTGAGGAGCCAGCCTGATACCAGCCGCTATAGGGAGAAACTGTGCCTGAGCCGCTTCCAACCTGCACGGTCAGGTAGTATTCAAGATTCATGTAGGCCGTCAGAGTTGTGTTTGACGTGACACTTATGGTTCTCGGGTTGGCTGTTGAGTTGTCGCCCCATTGGGTGAAGAGATAGCGGGTGCCGGATGAAGGCGAAAAGGGTGAGACAACCTCAACTGTATGGTTTCCATAGGACATTGGTAGGCTTACCTTGCCACTTGAATCCGTCATGTGGTTGTTGCCGTCAACCTTAACGGTTACTCCTTGAATGCCAGTTGACGTTCCGCTTCTATAGACGTGGACTGTGAAAGTATATGTTGCGCTAGTAAAGACCGCAGTCAGGTTATGGGGCGCATCCATCGTTACAGTTATCGGGATATTTGAGCCAGCATTGATCCCATCAAGGTTCCAGTAGCTGAATGCATAGCCATTTGAGGAGGTGGCTGTCACAGATACGTTTGTTCCCGCATCGTAATATCCGTCTGGGCTTGGCGGGTTGGCAGATATTGACCCAGCTCCAGGTGGGCTAACATTTATGGTTAACTTATATTGAGTTTTATATTCTCCAATTATTAGTTTTGATCCATCCACGGTTAGCGGCGAGGAAGCGTTTACTGAGCTTAGCGTGAAACGCTTACCTTCGACAGTGCTTGAAACATTAAAATACGAAAATTCTAACTTTGCGCCTTCGTCAACTAGCATACTCAAAGGTAGATCAGAAACTTTTATGCTCGTGCCATTAATAACAAGACATACGGCGTTGCTATCCGCTGTATTATCCAACCCTAATTGACCGAAAGTTATGTTATATTTAGCGATTAAATCTACAGAGGCGGAAGCATTAGCCGAAACCACTAAACCTAAGGCATCTTTGCCAGAAGCTATGACGGTGTTTACTAAGGGATCTGGGTCTCCAGTCTCAACGATATAAGTGCGTTCGAAAGTTACGTTGTCACCTACATTTAAAACTCCATTAGTCGTTAGATTGCCAAATAAAGAGTCTGTGACGTTCAGATCATATATTGTGCAGTCACCAGCATTAGTCACACTTATAACATATTCTATTACATCGCCAACATGAGCCCAAGTAACATTAACAATCTTCGTAACCATAATACTCGGATGGAGTACGTCAACGGTCCAAGAATCAGAGTCTGAAACAACTTTGCCTAAAGCGTCTTTTCCAGAAGCAGTAACAGTGTTGCTTATGTCGCCTGAAGGGGTTGGAACAGTGTAGGTCACCGTGAACGTCTTGGTTTCTCCATAGGCAAAGCCGTCGCTATAGATTGTTCCAAGGAGGCTGTCCACAACGGATACGTCAGAGAGCGGAGAGTCTCCAGTGTTCACCACAGTTATAGTATAGGTTATAATGTCGCCCTCATGAGCATATAATGGACCAAACTTAGAAACATCTATGCTTGGTTGGAGAATGTCAACAGTCCATGAAGCCTCATCATAAACCTCCATGCCTAATGGGTCTACTCCGGTGGCATTAGCCTCGTTTACCGTTGGATCATCTGTCGGCTGAATGCTGAGTATCTCTTCATGCTTCTCGTTTGGCTTAAGAGTTCCAGTCCAGCTTATACCGAGCGCCTCATCGGAAAAAGTGACGTCGAGGTCGCAGTCGCCGGTGTTAACAACAGTAACATTATATTTAACCCAGTCGCCCTCATGAATCATGGTGGCATTAGCGCTCTTAATAACCTTGAAAGCCGGATGTAGAACATCAACAGTCCATGAATCCGTGGCAGTCACTTCCCTGTTCAAAATGTCAAATCCATGGGCAGTGCCAGTATTCTCCACATCGGCTATCTGCGGAGTAGGCACAAGGTAAGTGGCGTTGAAGCGCCATACCTCGCCATCTTCAAGTATCCAGTCACCGTCGCCGATCTCATCGTAATAATTGACAGCTATGCCTAAAGAGTCGGTAACTGAAACAGAGTAGAGGGGGCAGTCACCAACATTAGTTACCTCATAGGTGTAATGAATTGCGTCGCCCTCATGAGCCATGGTCTCATCAGCATACTTATCAATGGCAATAGCTGGATGGAGAATGTCAACAGTCCAGGAATCGCTGTCGGAAACCTCTAAGCCTAAAGTGTCCTCGCCTGCAGCAGTAACTGTGTTCTTCAGCGGATCTGGGTCTCCGGCCTTGACAGTGTATGTCTTTGTACATGTCTTGGTTTCTCCAAAACCTAAGTCACCGCTATAAATTGTTCCAAGAAGGTCGTCCTCAACAATCATATTATAGAGCGGGCAGTCGCCGGTATTCTTGACCGTGATAGTGTAGGCTATAGTGTCTCCTTCATAAGCATACGCTGGACCATTCTTCTCAACTTCTACGGCTGGATGCAGAATATCAACAGTCCAGGCGTCCCATGCAGAGACCAATTGATCTGTATAGTTAGCGTACACTGTCGCTTTATTCACAAGCGGGTCCGAGCTGTCTTGTATAACTGTATACTCAGCAGTCTCCTCGATCCATTCGCCCGGGTTTAGGAGTTTACCCACCATGATTTTGCCGACGGCATCATCATCTATGTATTGAATAGTCAACGGAACGTTCCCGGTGTTCGTCACGTTATAAGAGTATTTTATTTTGTCACCCACATGAGTAATAGTTGTGTTGGCAGTCTTTCTTACGGATATGCTTGCCAAGGTCTTCATGTTTCCAAAGTTTTTGTCAGCAGATTGCTGTCCAGAACCGATCTGCACAATATAAGAGTTATTCCCGGGATACGTCTGGATCCACCCATCTTGGACTGCTTCGCTAACAGTGTAAGTTCCGTTGGGCAGGCCTAAGAATTGATAGTATCCACTACTGTTAGTGTAGGCTATCAACGATATTGAGCCGGATTGTAGCCTAATTTCCCATTCGGGAAGTAAGGGTTCATTATAATCCCGTGCTCCATCCCCGTTAAGGTCTTCCCACTTGTATCCACTAATTGACCCTAGCGGGATAACCGTGCCGTACGCTGTTTCCGCCCTGTCCATGTTTGGGCATTGATTTAGATGTTGATCACTCTTGTCTGTGCACCAACTTAACCATAATACGCTTGGCATGCCTCCTATCTTTGACCAACTGATATAAACTTCCAGGTGATTGCCGAAGATTCTGAAACCACCATCAGTTGAATTGACCTGGATGGTTCCCCACTGCTCGTCATTAAACTCACCATCATTATCAGAGTCAAATAGCAAGTACATTTCACCGACGCCGTTGTCATCCTTATCTTGAACCGAGAGTAGATACTCAGCCTCATGTAATACATTACCTTGCCAATACATGTTCCCATCAAGATCGATGAACCAGCGATACTTATCGTCATCGCGATCGTTCGGCGACGTGGGAAACATCGGCGGACTGACTGTGGTAAGTTTCAAATATAAATAACTTTCATCATAGGCTATATAAGCAGCCAAAATATCACGCCAATCCTCTGGAGATGGCTCATTAAAGTCCTCATCGATCAGAACCCAGGCTATGCTATCCCAGTCTGCTCCTCCAGTCTGACCCGCTGATATAGCGAGCATTGATATGATTAGCAAAACCAGAGCTACCCTAAGCAAATTATTTTTTGTATCCAACTTTTTCCATATCTCCTACCGAATATTCCGCATGAAATGAGGAGGCATCACGTATACTTAAACATATAGAAAGAAAATGAAGAAACTAAATTAAATAATTAAAAACCATATTTCTAATCAATCTGGAAAATACGTGAACTGTTAATCTGCACAACTCTTGAGCATAACAAACTTTTAAATTGATTTACTGATTTAATTTTTTAACTGATGCTTTCTATTATGCGAATTTTTTAGGGAGTAAGCCTTAAGGAAGCGGTTGGCGTGCTTTCGGAAATGTTTTGGGAGCATCTTTGGCATGTTTTCAACGTAAAAACTCTTATATTTCTCAAGGGAAATAAAAAATGATGGTGGGGGTTATAAGAGTTGCTCATTATGAAAAAGGGGACGTTGCTTGCGCTTCCTTTAATGCTTACTCTTACGATAGCGGTTTTTCTCGCGGGCTCCTTGATCATGCCTCTGAATGCTGAGGAAAGAAGGTTTACGTATTATGGTGTTGTCCCTGCTAGATTGTGGCGGTATAACCTTACCGACGAGTATAACATAAACTCCGGGTGGAGATTGGCTTATAACCCGGGCACGCAGTGGCTGCTTGAAATAGCCTCATGGGAGGAGGCGACGATAAGAGTTTATAATGTAACCTATGATGAGTTGATATATCAGGGAACGCTTGACAGCATGGAGAAGCAGTATCTGCTTTTGAGGAATGGAACAGTGTTCAGGGTTGAGGCCAGCAGCCCAATATTTGTTTTGCTCTCAAGCTTTGGAGGCATACCCTATGAGAACGAGACCAGTATTCCCATTCCCTGCACGTTTTATCAGGCAACCGACGGGGCTTACGTTGGGAAAGAATTTATTTTTCTAGTTTCTTCAGATCTCCAGAGGAGATTCACGATATTCGCCTTGGAAAAATCCGATGTAACTATTACAAGAGACGATGGTGGAGACGCGAGATCCCTTAAGATTGACCCCAACTCCTTCACAAATATCCTGCTGTATCCGTGGCACATCTACAAGATTGAGTCAAATGGGTACATAATGGTTCAATCCGGCAACCCGTGGAGCTACTGGGACTATCATTACAGTTTCGCCATCCCATCGGTTCAGGGAGGCTTTGTGGGAACCGACTTCTATACTGTTGCAAATACGCTTATAGATGAAAAGGAAGACTGCGGCTTCAGAGTTTCAGCCCTTGAGGAAACCGAATTCAAAGCTTACGATTTAACTACGAAAGAGGTTTTGTTCCAATCCACAGTTGGGGCCGGCGGCAGCGTAAAATTCCAGGTTCGATCTAACGCGATAAAGGTTGAGAGCAGCAAGCCTGTCTCTCTCGTCTTTGTTCACGATGGAGATGTTATACAGTCGCTTGGCGGCGGAACCTACGGGTCTTATGGCGCCGGCGTCATTCTTATCGGTGTAAAAGCCAATGAACCGACGCCCATCTATCTTCCCATTAACTCCACTTGCGAAGCCTACATTTTTGCCAGTGAGGAAACAAATATTGAGGTTGACGGTTTTCCCGCTAGGGTGGACATTAGCTCGCCTTTCCTAATAACTCAGCCGGGGGTTCACAGAGTAGTGAGCAATAGGAATGTTGTTGTGCAGATTAATCATTGGCCAAAGCTTCCTGAGAGCCAAGGGCTCCAGTACCCTGCAACCGTTATTCCATGCATAGAAACCATCCATGTCTCCCATGAGGTTAACCTAGCTCCGCTTGAAGAACCATTTCCAATAATGTATGTGATAGCTGGCGCGGCGGTCGCGGTCATAGCAGCAGCCGCGTTGCTGCTTGGAAGGAGAAGATTCCGTAAAACATCTGCCTAGCGTAATGGGAAAAAAGGGAAATCCCTAAATAATTTTTAATATTATTAAAATATCATGGTGAGAACATGCGGAAAATTTTAATTATGGTTGATGAGGGATTCGAGGATTCTGAATTTATATATCCATACTACCGTTTTCAAGAGGAAGGCTACGCTGTTAAAATAGTTGCTCCTGAGGGTAAAAAGACTTGTATGGGTAAACATGGCGTACCGGCGATTTCAGATCTGTCTCCAAAAGAGGTGAACGTTGAGGAGTACGATGCGTTGGTGATACCTGGCGGATGGGCTCCCGATAGGATGCGCATAAATGAAGATATGGTTAAAATAGTTAAGGAGGCTTATGGGAAAGGAAAGGTTATTGCAGCTATATGTCATGGACCTCAAATGCTAATAGAGGCTGACATATTACGCAGCAGGAGGGCAACGTGCTGGAAGGCTGTTAGGACGGACTTGAAGAATGCTGGGGCTACGTTCATTGACGCGCCGGTTGTTGTCGATGGGAAAATTGTTACTTCGCGCTTTCCAAATGATCTGCCGTACTTCTGCCGAGAGACAATAAACCTTTTGAAGGGCTTAAAACATTAAATGATTTAGTAGACCTCTTTTCGCTCTTTTTATTCACTTTAGGATTCGCTCTAGGCCTTATAGAGTAATAGGCAGTATGGTGAAAAATTTATTTGTCTGGGAAATGCAGATTACTCTTTTTTATGCAAAATATTAATATGGCTTAATAGAAAATATAGAATCATGATATGTATCGAAGAAGTAGCTGTGACCATGCTGCTGCTTTCATGGGTTATATTTGTAGTTTTATTTCTAACCAGGAAAACTTATGATTTCATGATCAGGCGGAAGGTTGAACATAATGTTGCCGTCTACTATAATAGAAAGATTATACATATATTGGCTGGCGGATTATGTGCGCTGATAATTCCAGCGGCATTTGAAAGCTTCATTCTACCGCTTATTATGAGCATGCTTCTATCCATCTTCCTCCTCATATGTCATAGAGGTAAAAGGTTAATGTACTGGTTCCAGACTGAAGATAACAGTTATGAAGTGTCATTTTGCATAATGTGGGGGCTGATCATATCTCTAGGCTGGATACTTTCAGGTGGAGACTTCCGTGTTGGAGTTTTACCCGTGATCTTTATGTCCATAGGCGACGCCATAACTGGGATAGTGAGGAACGTAATTTATAAGAGAAGAACAAAATCCTGGTGGGGCAATTTGGCGATGGCTCTTTTCTCAGTCGTCGCTGGAACTGCTATGGGTTTTGCCGGGATGCTTGCCGGAGCCGCTGCGTCGATTGTTGAGCACTTTGAATTTAAGTTAATAGATGATAATGTGCTCATACCGCTGACATCTTTCATAATACTTTTATTAGCCCGGTACATGGCGCCTTGGTCATTAAGTCTATAAAAAAGATTATTACATGAAGTGCTTTCATGTAATGATGAAAACAAACAAATACCTAGAATAGTATAAACATGGAAAACGGAAAGAAGATTTTGAGAAAGAATATAAAAAGCACAATAGGTGGACAGCGAAAGAGCTCAAAGAAATATGCGAGAAAGCAAGTTTTAAGACAATTAAATTGAAGGAAATCGGAGATTTCTGGCTTGCATGTATTAGGAAAAAATCTAAGTGATGTAGTCTTAACTAAACATGATTTAGCAGTTGGGCGTGGACGAAAAACCATGTAACGTGGCTACTAAAACATGCAGAGACAAAGGGGGTCGATCACATTAACAGAAAGAAAGATTGGCTTCTACTATGTTCAACAAATATTTATGGTAATTTCATAAGTTTTAATGGTTATTCTCAATAAAAAAGTAATAGTGCGAAGTGTATACTAAATTACTCTCTAACTTTGCTAGGGTAATCTTAGTGGATGATTGGAGGTTAAGTTTGTGGATAAAGGAAAAATTGTCGTAATCCTCGGGGTCGTGTGTGTAATTCTTGCGGCTAGTTTATTTGGGGTAATAGTTCACTATGCGGGGGTGATAAAAGATAAAGACGCTATGATTATAAGTCTTCAATCTCAAAATAGTATACTTCGAGCGCAAAAAGATATGCTTCAAGCGTGGCTGAATGAAAACAAAACTTTGCTCAGCAAACTGCAAGAATGGTTACGGGGGAATATAACGTATTACGAGTCCCAAATAGTGCTTCTTAATCAAGAATTAAGTACATTGAACCAGACGCATCAAGAATCATATATAAACTATACAAATTATACGATTCCAACAAACGTTGGATTAGTTTTTAATGGGTTAAAGATAAGCAACCTCAAAGTTAAAGAGGACTATGATCGTAGCAGCCTTCTAGGGAATGTGACAAACATGAAAAATGAATTTATGAGCAAAGTCTACGTGATTTTGTTCATCTTTGACATTAACGGTTCATTAGAGAACTATCAAGTTAGGGCGATTGAAAATCTCGCATCTAATGAAACGAAGAGTTTTGAGTTTCCTCATGTTTTAGAGATGAACCAAACCTTCAGATTGTTCGCGGTCGGCAACTACGGCTTCTCAGATATCGAGAACAGCAAAATTGCAGAATTACTGTCCGAAGTCGAAGAGTTAAACGTTACAATTGAACAATTGGACGCTAGGATAAAGGAGCTGGAGAAAATGTTAGGTTATGAATCTTACATTTTAACCGATCAAGCCTACTACTATTCGATAAGGGCTGACCTTCAGAGGGCCAGCAAATCCATTCTAGTAGTTATGCATTCAATGATATACGATCCATACCATGACCCGCCCAATTGGGCAAACGACCTGATTGAAGAGCTTATAAACGCCAAAAGAAGAGGCGTTAACGTAAGGGTAGTAATTGAATACAGGACTTACTCCGGTTTCCTAGACGATAATTTGTGGGCGCACAACTATCTTTTCTCTAATGGTGTTTCTGTTAAATTAGATGATGAACCGGACAATGATCATCTCAAACTGGTCATGATTGACGACAAAATAATTTATATAGGATCGCACGACTGGAATGACCCATCACTCTTCTCCGACCACGAGATATCAGTTAAAATAGTGAGCGAAAAACTATCTCAGATGCTTAGAGAATACGTAGAAGCAAACTTTAGATAACAACAACTTTAGAGCTATATACTCTTCCAATCTAGCAATCGCCTTCAAAACAAAAATTTACCTAAAAAGCTGAAAATAATCCTGCACCTTGATCAATCTCTTAAGAAAACTAGAGTGCAACGTTGTCAATGATCTCTATAAAATTTGATAATGGAGCGCTGGGATGAATTTTATACGTTGGATTCAGGGGTGAACACCTTTTTCTGTTAAAGGTAAAGGTCAAGCAGTCGTGCTTTCTTCACAGAAAACCATGTCTCCTTGGAAGTTTCCTCGACCCTCTAGAAGGAAAAACACTCAAATCCTCATATTCACTTAAATAGAAATTACATTGTACTCCTTTTCAGACTCTAGGCATTTATTATCTTCAGCGCCCGTATCCAAGTGCTAAAGAATCATTCTGGCATCTATGGTAAATACAGCTTATGTTTAGCCTCCGAGAGAGATAATAATGTACATGCTGGCAAAATGGTATTTTTGGGTTAAACATAAGCATAACAAGAGTTTACGGTGAAAATGTTGATCGGATTTTATTATTTCCTCATTCCTCAAGGTCAGTCTGGGACGGCTTCCTCATCTCAATTAAGTTATGAATGAGCCGTCATAAATAAAGTTTTCACCATTGTGATTTAAATTATCAACAACGGCTGTTTTTTAATTATTTTGAGGATCGTAGAATTTAGTGTTTTCATAATGAAAATTGAGAAATCCATTATTTCCCTAATTGATAATTTTGATTTTCCCCTTTTCCTATTTATGAACATTATCGGTATTTCAGCCACTTTCATTTTTAGTATTTTTGCTTGCTTTAATGTTTCTATTTGAATTTCGAATGTTTTGCTTTGTAAGTTTGGCAGCGTCTTTTGCACGTAATCCATTGAGTAGCATCTGAAGCCGCTTGTAAAGTCGCTAATTGGAAGTCTAATGGTTGCTTTCGCCATCTTGTTTGCCATTTTACTTGTGATTCTACGGGAAAAACTCCATCCCATAATTTCGCCGCCTTTCATATATCTGCTTCCGACAACAATGTCATAGCCCTCTTTCGCACGTTCCAATAGGCGCTGCACATCCTTGGGATCATGCGAAAAGTCAGCGTCCATCGTAACAATATATTTAGGCTTATCTGGTAGTGACATTAAGAATTTGAAGCCATCCCTAATTGCTGTGCCAAGTCCCATTTTACACTGCCTAACAATAAGCATCACGTTACTGAATCTTTTCTGCAGCCTCCTAACAATTTCAGATGTCCCATCAGGGCTTGAATCGTCTATGACGAGAATGTTAAGGTCAATATTCAAATCCTCAATTGCAAGAATCAAATCCTCAATATTCTCAGACTCATTGTATGTTGGAAGTATGATCGCTAGCTCCACATTGACTCCTCTAAGACACCATTAACTTCATCCTTTAATTAGTCTTTTCATTAAATAAGTAGCCAATGAAAAATCTACAAAACAAAAATTCATTTTTTCTAATTTTTCCATCCATATTTTATGGTTTGCTAGCGTGATGAGTATAGCCACGCAGTTTGAATTTTTACTTTAAAGAATTTTTATTCCTTCCTTCTCTATGGTTTTCATCCATTTTGATGCTTTATAAGTTTCAAGGTCCCTCTTGGGTATGAGGTGCAATTCTACCCTAGGCAGCTGGATGCTCCTCATTAAACATTTATAAACTTTATCTTCGCTGCTTTTTTCGTCATCGAATATTACTAGGATGTCTATATCGCTTGCCACGGTATAATTTTTCCTCGCGTAAGAGCCGAAAAGTATTACCTTCTCTAAGCCTAATTTTTCACGAAGATCTACAGCGCATTTTCTAATCTCATTTACGACTTCTTCCCTGCTAAATTTTGGAAAGAACACTCTCACAGAACCTGAATATTTTTTCAGCGTATCCAATTAAGCGTTCAGCCTCCCTTCTCGTATATCTCCTTCTAGGAGAAGATGAGGGGTGAGCGTTTGGATACCTAGCGAGTATATAGGCCTTATCCAGCTCTAAAGCGTAATCCAGCAGATCCTCGCCGATTTTAAGATTACTTCTTAAGATTGAAAGAAGGTCAAAAACGGAATGCCCCCATGCTTCGGCGCCAAGTTTCTGGAAAACTGCCTTCACGGCCTTCTCTGCAGATTGTTGGGCTGAGAAGCATGCCCAATCATAAAAACCTGACCTTAAATCATTCTTGGCATGCTCTAAGTCACCCTCGGCCTGATCGAGCCAATCCCGGCTTCTCTCAACCATGAATATCAATGTAATATGTACTCTATTGTTATTTAAGTATACGCTTCTGAATATGAACTTTACCTAGATTCTACTCTTTAAGTCCGTTGATGTATGCAACTGTTAGATTGCTAAGAAGTTATCTTGGAAAGTTTCACGGCGCCTGAAAATAATCATGGTCACGAATTTGGTAAAAGTTTCCTTTTGGGAGAAGAGGATGTTTAAATAATGTTTAAGTGTAATTTTTACTGGGTGAATATTCCTTGACTCAAACAATAGCGAATAAAGATGATGTTTATAAGAAGCTACTGATAGTTAAGCGTGAAGGAGAAAGTTTTAGCGATTTGTTCAGGAGGCTTATTGAGAACATTAGTCCTCTCGAAACTTTAAAGAAACTTAGAGGCTGTTTCAAGTTTAGAGATAGGGAAACCTTGCTTAACGAGATTAATGCGGCAAGGGCTAAGTGTAGACTATGATAATTTTGGTCTGAAACATCTTAAACAATAAAATTTGAAGGAAATTTAACGCTAAAGAGCGCGATTTTAATTGGTGCGGGTTTAGATTGAATAATCGTGAAAGAACAATTGTTATTTTTAATCGCGGTGTTCCTGACCGCCTAGTATGGCAGCCTAGGCTGCATCACTGGTATTACGTAAATAAGGCTAGGGGAACCCTTCCTGAGAGATATGAGGGGTTAGATCTTCTCCAAATATATGATGATTTGGGGGCTTCACCGCGTGCCTACCATTACTTTAATGATACAATAAGATGTGTAGAGGGCGCTGGCGTCGAAATCCATAGGGTGGAAGATGAAAAATACGTATACATGAAATATGAAACCCCAAAAGGTAAGCTCATGCAGGTTGAGAGAAAAACTGAGTATGGAATCTCAAGCATGAGGGTTGAATATTTTCTTAAAAGCATTGAGGATTTTGAGGTTTTAGCCTACGTGTTGAGGCGTCAGAGGTTTGAGTTCGATAGGGATCTTTATTTGGAGAGGGAGAAGGTTCTTGGGGATCGCTCTGAGCCAACAATTACGGTTACATGGGGATCAATACAGAGGCTCTTTATTGTTTATATGGGTTTTGAGAGGGGTTTGATGGCGCTTTGGCGGCGCCGAGAGGAGGTTGAGCGGCTTCTTCAAGTTTTTGATGAGAACGATGATGAAAGATTTAAAGTTATCAGAGAAACGCCCTTTAAAATAGTTAATTTCGGCGATAATATTGATGAAAACCTTTGTCCGCCGCCTCTGTTCAGAAGATACATGCTGCCATATTACCAACATAGGACGAGGGAGATGCATGAAGCAGGAAAATTCTGCACATCCCATTGGGATGGGAAAATTAGGCATCTGCTGCCATTAGCAAAGGAGACGGGCCTAGATGGTTTGGAATGTGTGCCGCCGGAACCGCAGGGTAATGTAACCCTTAAGGATCTTAAGGAGGAAGTGAAACTTAATAAAATGATTCTGGTGGACGGCGTTCCGGCGATCTATTTCCTACCAATCGTTGAAGAGGATAAGCTGAAGAACTTTGTCTACGAGATGCTTGATCTTCTTGCACCTAGCATAATACCTGGCATATCGGATATGATGCCTCCGGATGGTGAAATAGAAAGGGTGCGTTTGGTGAGCGAAATAATAGCCGATTACCGCCTTTAAGTGCTGAAAAATTTTAAGGTTATCTCGTGAAAAGTATCCTTTAAATATATTATATGCCTGCTTAGGCTCCAGCCTGCTCGGTTGATGGGAAAGAAAGCAACTGTTACATCATGTAATCTTACTGTGTAGTAATGCTTAAATGTAATCTTTATTGAGATCATTATTGGGTGAGTTAATTGGGTAGGATGGTTAATGTATCAGTGAAGGTTCCTGAGGAGATTAAAGAGCTGATGAAGGAAGTAGATGTGAACTGGAGCCGTTGGGGAAAAGATAGCCTCCAGGGAGGTGGAGGCTTATGCGCCGCATCTCCTACTCTATGAGGTGGCGTCCGCCATCCTAAAATTGATCTTAATAGGCGCCATAAAATCCAGCGATGGAATCGAAGCCCTAGAAGCGCTAGAGCGCTTGGGCATAAACGTCCAAACCACTGGATGGAGCTATCTGAAGGAAATCCTGAGATTAGCCGCCGCAACCAAACTAACCATATATGATTCAGCCTATCTCCACCTTACCAAGAAAATAGGCGCCAAGTTAATTACGGCTGACAGCCAACTAAAACAGAAAAGAGAAAACGTAGCTGAAATAATTCTGCTCGAAGAGCTGGAGCCAGCTAAGAAAACCTCATAAATCCCTCAGTGAAAAATTAATAACTAGCCGAAAGAATAAGATAGTAACACGATAGAAAAGAGGAACAGCAGTGTATGGGCCGGTAGTTCAGTCTGGCATGAACGCCTGACTTGCACTCAGGAGGTCGGGGGTTCAAATCCCCCCCGGTCCACTACGCGGAACCCCGGTACTCTTCACTTCGGCTTGCGGAATATTTTATGCCCGTTAAAGTCGCAGACATACTCGAACCCGACCTCAATTAGTCTGCATGCCTCTTCTTCCGTGTGGGCGACTTTCGCGATATATTGATCTTCATCGAAGTTTATGAGTTGCGTATAAATGAGTGTGCTGTTAAGGGATTTATGGCCCAGCATCTCTTTGACATGTAGGATGTCACGGGTTCGATAATATTCCATTGTTGCCTTCCAGTGTCTAAATGTATGGAATGTTATTTGCAGTATCCGTGGATTCTTTAATTTTGCGGGATTCTTCTTCTCTGCTTATTAAAGTTTTCCGCTTTTATCCTAGTATTCTCTGAATTGTGTGCCGCAGTTTTTGCATGTGTAAGCGTTCACCGTCTCCTCGCCTAGGGCAAGCGAATACTCGTTGAGCAAACTCGATAAAGTTCCAGATATTTTATCTCGCTTCCCTAAGGTTTCTTTATAAAGTCTTTCCAGGTGAATAAGCCCCTCCTTAGCGCCCTCATAAGATCTTCTTTCCTCCCTCTTTTGGCTGAGAAATCGTAGAAGCTACTTGAGGAAAAGTTGCATTGACCTATGCAAATTTGTTTGGTTCTGCTGTCTGCGAGGACGAAGACCAAGTGTGAATAAATTCTGCGTCTTATTATGTTCACCCAACTTTCGGCTTCGACTTTCTTTGGGCTACCGCTCCCCGTTTCATTAATGTTTTATGCAAATCTTTTTAGGGTTAAGCAAACTCTGACTCTGGTTGGTTAGCATGGTAATGGTGGCGATGCCCATTCTAGTGTTAGCGTCCAGTTTACTAGTTCGCTTCCACCGTAGTAGATTTTTGAATCCACTCTTCTCCATGATTCGCCCTCTATTTCACCTAGTTCGATGTAAGCATCTATCGCTACCTCCCCACCGCTCTGGAGGGCGACTACA